>JANPAD010000033.1:0-5504 GCA_031429735.1 Bdellovibrio sp.
GTGGGTGCCGGTGGGCTTGGACAGCCGATCTTAACCGGCATCAGATTAGATGACTATGAGCTGATTCTGTCGGGCGCAGTTCCGTCAGCCTTGCTGGCGGTGGTGGTGCAATACCTTTTTACGCAAGCTGAAGTCTATCTGATACCCAAAGGGCTAAGACTTTAATAAAAAACCCGCTTATCGCGGGTTTTTTATTATCTGAATTTTAAAACTGATTCCTGATTTAATTCTTATTTTCGGTAAACTTTGAATTCGACACGGCGATTGTTCGCGCGTCCTTCATCAGTTTCGTTGGTATCAACAGGATATTTTTCACCCATTGTAACCGCAGAAATTTTTGCCGGTTCCCAGCTGTACTTTTTGATCATGTAGTCTTTTACGCGGTTCGCGCGGCGGCTACCTAAATCAACATTGTACTCGTTGGTACCTTTAGCATCTGTATGACCTTCAATGATTACTTTAGTGTAAGGTTTTTTCTCAACGTGACGGTTGATTTTTTCAAGTTCGTAGAATGAACGCTCTTGCAGAACGTCTTTATCGAAGTCGAAGAGCACGTTTGCATTCAGACGGAACAATTCGTAACCGCGTTTTTTCTCCCACTGAACAATCGTAGGAGAGTTGAACGACTGCCACGTGCCGCCGAGGTTTTTTGCTACAGCACAAAGTGTAATGCCGCCATCCGGAATCGGACCAATACTTGTGACGATCGGCATATTACCCGGGATCTCAGCGCTATAATCAGCCTCTTGGTAACAATTCATATCCGGAGTCGCGCCGATTTTCCAGCGGTAAGCGGAGTAGTCATCCGGGTTCACTGCTGTCACTGGCATTTTTAAATCGATCGCATCAGATACACCTTCAGGATGATTCTGAACAACAGCAACCGGAGCGCTTCCTTTAATCCAATTGACGATCGTCGGCTCAGTGAGAGGCTGCCATACGCCACCTTTGTTTTTCGCTAAAGCACAAAGAGTCATACCACCGTCAGGAATTGGACCGATGTCCGTGATAATCGGACGTTGTCCTTCGATTTCGTCGCTGTAACCTTCGTCTTTGTAGCAATCCATATTTGGAGTTGCGCCGATTTTCCAGCGGTACGCTTCATAATCATCAGGATTGATAGCTGATACAGGCATGTTCAATTTTGTTAAAGATGAGGTGCCTTTCGGCGCATTTTTCACAACTGCGACCGGGTAAACAACTTTTGCCGGTTTGGTCGAACAGATCGGACCGATCGCATAATTTAAACCTGCGTAAACACGAACATCAGGAGTTGATTGAGCGTCGGCCACTTTTGTTCCGGCACCGATATGAAGGTTTAAGGCCTTGCTGAATTCATTACGAAGTCCGGCAGAGAATTCAAGGGCTGTTTGCGCTGCTTTCGTACTGTCACCCGGATCGCCGCTCGGTGTACCACCGTTTAATTCAGCGACGATACTGCTTTTGATTCCATCGAAATACTTAGCAGCCGCGGCCGAGTAAATAAAGCTGTCGCCGAATGGTTTGAACGGAACCACCAGGCCCGTGGCCGGGTCAATAACTTGCGCACCTTGATTCCGTTTTCGGAAACCGATGTTACCGCCGAATTTCCATCCGCTTTCTGTTGTGGTATCGCCCGCTAATTCAAGATTGACGGTCGGACCCGGATTTTGACCCGCGAAAGGATTGTCGCCGATCATGTTAAAGTTAGCCGACAAAACAACAGCCAAACCGCCTTCATCGTCTCCGTAGAAACGATATTTGGTTTGCGGACGAATTTCTGTTAAACCGTATTTTGAAAAATAACTGACGCCATAAGGGTCATCATTTTTTGCCGTTACAATGAAGGGCAAGGATACGCCGAAATCCCAGTCTTTCGTTAAACCGAAAGTGGCGTAGACGTCGGCACCCACGATTGAGTCGTTTGCGCGTGTTCCTTTAAGATCCTGATTTGTAGCGTAGTAAGTGTCTGAGTAAGTCAGTGTGTTCTTAGCCCAGTTAAAAAATACCCCGAAATTACAAAAACACGGTTTGACCGGCTCAGATGAGTGAACAGTAACGAAGTCAGTTCCTGAAATGTCCGGGTTGAAGTTTTGGTAAGCGGTTCCAACAACATTGGCATGCGCAATACCACTCACGAAAAATAGAAGTGCAATTATGTTTTTCATAATTGCACTATAACTTTATTTTTAGGAATTGATCAACGATTTATCGAAACCCAGACTTGTCCCAGTACACACCCATGCCACCTAAATCTTCTTCGATTCGGAGCAGTTGATTGTACTTCGCAGTTCGCTCGCCACGACATAAACTGCCGGTCTTAATTTGATGACAACCCAGTGCTACTGCAAGATCTGCAATAATGACATCTTCAGTTTCACCGCTTCGGTGAGACATCACGGTTTTCATCTTGTTTCGCTGGGCTAAATTCACGGCATCGAACGTTTCAGTGAGAGTTCCGATCTGATTAACTTTAACTAAAAGTGCATTCGCAGCTTTCTTTTCAAGGCCCATGCGTAGGCGCTTCGGGTTGGTGACGAACAAGTCGTCGCCGACCAATTGAACATGTGAACCGAGATCGGCCGTAGCCGAAACCCACGATGACCAATCATCTTCTGAAAAGCCGTCTTCAATACTCACCAGCGGGTATTTTTCAGCCCACTTTTTGTAAATGCCCTGAAGTTCGGAACCCGAAATTTTCTGTTTTTCCCAATTGTATTGACCGTCTTTCGTGTACATTTCGGTGGCCGCCACATCGAGTGCCAAAAAAACGTTTTGACCGGCTTCGTACCCAGACTCAAGTATAGCTTCCATTAACAGTTCAAGGGCTTCTTCATTCGATTTGAGCACCGGAGCAAAACCGCCCTCATCGCCGACGCCCGTTGAAAGGCCTTTTTTATTCAGAATCTTTTTCAACGTGTGAAAAATTTCAGAACCGGCCCGCAGCGACTCCGCAAACGAGTTGTTAACTGTCGGCACGATCATAAATTCTTGAATATCAAGACCGTTATTGGCGTGTGCTCCACCGTTCAGTACGTTCATTAAAGGCACCGGTAACCGGCACGCTTGTGAGCCGCCGACATAGCGGTACAACGGAAGCCCCGCATCTTTCGCCGCAGCCTGCGCGACCGCCAAAGATACCCCAAGAATCGCGTTCGCACCTAAATTTGACTTATTTTCAGTGCCGTCGATATCACGTAAAACTTTATCGACATAAACCTGTTCGTAAACATTAAGGCCCACTACTTCCGGTGCAATTTTTTCGCGAATGTTGTCGATCGCTTTGTAAACGCCTTTTCCGTGAAAGCGTTTTGCATCGCCGTCACGTAACTCGTAAGCTTCATGTGCGCCGGTGCTGGCGCCCGATGGGACGGCGGCGCGGCCCATGTTGCCATCAGCCGTTTTAACTTCAACTTCAATCGTCGGGTTACCGCGGCTGTCTAAAATTTCGCGGCTGTGTACACTGATGATTTCTGACATATAAAAACTCCTTCTGTCCTAGCTATCGCCTGGGCGTCCGTCAGGTTTATTTAATTTCTTTAAGGTTTCAAGGCTCTCTAAAATCAATTGTGGGTAACGATTTTTTACGATTTCCCAATCAACGCGGTGAAAGGCTTCTTTAATTCCGGCAGTCTGCTTTTGCCCCGCCGTAATGATCGCCACCAACTGCTGCGCGCGCACCATGTAATCATGTAGACGTGAAAGATTTTGCGCGACTTGGTGCACCGGCTGCTTCATAAACTCGAATTGTGAAAAATCTTGTGGAGTAACGGCGGGCTGTACCGACTGCACACCACCCGTCTGAGCCAACGCTGAAAGTTCTTCGTTGCGTCTTTGCAGCTCGCGGTTTTTTTCTTCAAGCGAGCGACTGCTTTGTTGAAGCTGCCGGATCACGTCTTGCATCAGTTCGGGAGAAATATTTCTTTCTATGACGGCTTCATTTAAAATCGAAGGCTGCTCTTCGGCCCATTCAATTTTAAATGTAATGTCTTTCCATTCGCAATGCGCCGCAGTTTGACCGACATAGACCGGTAAAGATTCAAAGGCCGCACGTAAATACGCAGTCGCCAGCGGATACTGTTCAGCCGGAAGTGGAATATCAAATGACAATCCTGAATCAAAGCGTCGTAAGTTTTCAATGGGCGGTTCCGGAGAAATAAAATAACTTAAAAACTTTTCGGGTTGTTGAAAAATTTCCTGTGGCTTCGGCATCATGCG
This sequence comes from Bdellovibrio sp., assembly GCA_031429735.1. GTDB lineage: Bacteria > Bdellovibrionota > Bdellovibrionia > Bdellovibrionales > Bdellovibrionaceae > Pseudobdellovibrio. The sequence continues at coordinate 4,198 of JANPAD010000033.1, forward strand.
AAGAACGCTATCCAGCACACCCCAAACACGGGTTTTCGGAGTCCGGTGGCCAGCCTTTATCAGGTCCGACTCTTTTAACGAAAGCCTTTCAAGAAAAGCTTCCATGTCGGGCGCGCGCATCCAGTACGAAGGGTCGCGCAGAAGTTCCCATGGGATATCGACTTCTGAAAAATAGGCCGACAAATCGACTTTTTCAGATTCCAGATAGGTCAGGATTCCATGGGTAATTTTACAACTAAAATGCACCCGTTTAACTTAGTTGAACCAACCATCCTTCGGCAACCCCATTTACCCCACATTTAAGACCCGAAACCCCGGTAAAATGTCATCTGTCATATAAATGAACAGCTCCTTAGGCCTTAAAGTCGTTGCTTAAGGCGACAAGCTGGCCCAATTGCTGCTACTTAGAGCAATTGGTTTGCCTTGTCACACCCCAAACCGGAAAGCAGTCTGTATGTTGAAAACAAATTTATTGGCGTCCACTTTGGTCGTGGTCGCTTCAGCCCTCCTTGTTCCCAACTTGTCTTTAGCACAAGCCGCCAAGCCACCGCCTGCGCCCGCCTCAAGCGTTGTCATCAGTGCGCTCGAAAAATCTGAATACATCCGCAATAAAGATATAATTTCTGAAAAAGCCGAGCGGTGTTTGAGCGAAACATGGCAAACGCATCTCGATTTTTTTAAAAGGCACAAGATTTCAAAATTTTACGGCGACCGCAATCCGAATCTTAACGATCCGGCCGAACGCCTCACTGTGATCCGAAAAGTCGGAGCCCCGGATTCAATCTTGAGCCAACTTGAAGGCACAAGCTGTATCGGCCTGACTCGCAAATGTTTAGCTCAAGCAATCAATTCAACCGACAGTATTCCACTTAAACAAGCTTGGTCGCGCATTGATCAAAATCTCCTTGCACATGCGCTGAGCGGGATGATTCTGATCGAACACTTACAAAAATTCGGATGGACAGTTATGTACTGGAATCCGGCTCCCGAATTCAATAAAAAATGGGATGCTGAAGAGCCGACTCTCATTACCGGTAAAGTTGTAAAATTTGATTCCGGTATTAAAAACTCAAAAGGCGAATTTCTTTATCACTCGTCTTGGGGCATGCACGAAGCCCGTTATCAGTCGGTTATGAAAACCGGTATTTACTACAACATCCGCGTCGATGACAAAACCACGATGGTCGGATTCGGAACAAAACAACCGGAAGCTCTGAGATTAAGTCCGCTTTTCGTCGCGACGGCACACGCTGGTTACCATATGTTTCCGGGTTACGATGGTCAGGTTATTGAAGCGCACAGCATGA
>JANPAD010000034.1:0-4110 GCA_031429735.1 Bdellovibrio sp.
CGCGTCTTGATTAAGAGTCACAAGATAGCCGGCCAAAATTCGGCTATTCACACCCCGCTCTGAATCGACCGCCATAATTTGAAGTTCTTTCAATTGTTCGGGCCTCAAGGTACGGGCCTGAGCCCTCATTCGGATTTCGACATTCGCCGTATTATTATGAGTTGAATCAAGGCTGGTCGATTCGTTTTCAATCCACTCAGCTAAATCGGCCGGATTTAAATCGCCGATGTTGAGTTCGTCTGGAGTTACTTTATCGACCGCGACCGACAAATCGGTTGACGCAGCGGGTTTGACAGATTCATCAGAGGACTTTGTCGACTCCGTATTTGTCACTTTATTGACCAGATTCTGTGCCATCTTAACGCTTTTTACAGCAACCGAGTTTTCATCCTGTGAAACGGAATAATAATAAATTGCGCAAAACGCAATTAACAATGATAAGAACACCAGTCGCCGCATGCGGGTGTTCTTACCTAACATCCAAGCGTCAATCAACTGCTAAACTGAGGATTCGAAAATGTCGCTTCAAATTCAAATCGAAAAAACTCAAACACCACGTCCGCGTGTAGCTGCCGATAAACTCGGCTTCGGTCAGTATTTTGCCGATCACATGTTTACACTCGAATACGAAAACGGCGAATGGAAAAACGCACGCATCCAACCTTACGGTCCGATCGCCATGGAACCGGGAGCCTCAGTTTTTCACTACGGACAAGCTTTGTTTGAAGGTATGAAGGCATTTCGTAGTGTTAGCGGCGATATTAATTTGTTCCGTCCCGAATACAATGCGCACCGTATGATCGCGGGTGCAGAACGTCTCTGCATGCAGGCTCCTGACCCGAAAGATTTTGTTCAAGCTGTCGAACAACTTGTTAAACTTGATGCCTCATGGATTCCAGATCAAAAAGATTCAGCTCTTTACCTTCGCCCGACTCTGATCGGCACTGAATCGTTCCTGGGTGTGCGCCCTTCTAAAAAATATTTATTTTTTATCATCACTTCACCGGTCGGCGCATACTACGCTGAAAAATTCGCTCCAGTTAAAATCTGGATTGAAACCAAACACATCCGCGCAGCTCTTGGCGGATTGGGGGCAACAAAAGCGGCAGCTAACTACGCCGCCAGCCTTCAAGCCTCGCACGAAGCAAAACAAAAAGGTTACTCGCAAGTGCTTTGGTTAGATGCGGCCAAACACGAATACATCGAAGAAGTCGGCACCATGAATGTGTTCTTCCGCATCGGTGATGAGGTCGTAACACCATCACTTGACGGCAGTATTTTAGCGGGCGCAACCCGCGCTTGTGTTATTCAGTTACTCAAAGACTTCGGAATTAAAATTTCTGAAAGAAAAATTTCATTAAAAGAAATCAGCGAAGCGCAAAAAAACGGAACATTGAAAGAAGCCTTCGGCACCGGAACGGCGGCGGTGATTTCACCGGTCGGCCTATTGGCGAACGATGAGCACCGTATTGAAATCAACAATATGCAAGTCGGCGAAGTCACTCAGAAATTATATACAGAGCTCACAGCTATTCAAACCGGCGCAAAACCCGACCTTCACGGCTGGGTGCATGTGATAAAATAAATTTAGCTCGAGCAGGCCGTTGTCGTTCCGCAATTAACACAACGGTAACAGCCCGACTCTAAAACAGTTTCAAAACCGCATTCCGTGCATTTTGGAGACGTTTTCATATTGACTACTTTTGTACTTAGCGGCTGAACAAATTTACTGCCATCGCGGTAAAGCGCAATCGACTTAAGGCCCAGCTTCCAGGCTTTGAAGTAAGTTTCACTGATATCCTTCACAGTCGCCTCATTCGGCAAATTCACAGTTTTAGAAATAGCGCCGCTTATAAAAGGTTGGACCGCCGCCATCATCAGTAAGTGGGCATCTGGTGATAACGCCAAGTCGCCGGTCGCACATGAAAAAATAGAATGATGTTCAGGTTTAATCGAAGTTTTTAAAATAGAATTTGTTTTAATCAGCTCATCACTGATTTTCTGAATTTCATCATGCGGGTACTGCAAAACGTTTAAAGCGACTTCAACCGACTGATTGACTATCTGCAGGTACCCGCCTCCTGATAATTTTTTATTTTTGATCAGTGAAAAGTCAGGTTCAATGCCGGTCGTATCACAATCCATCACAAGACCAATCGTTCCCGTCGGTGCAATGGCGGTGGCTTGGGCGTTACGAAAGCCGAACTGCTCGCCGCGAATCAGAACCTGCTGCCAAAGTTCAACCGTCCAGTCTTTGAAACCTTCAGGCAAAAGATCGCTGCTAATGCGAGCTGCCGCCTGTTTGTGTTTTTTCATAACCTTCATTACTTGAGTTTTATTTTCTTTGTATCCGGCGAAAGGCCCTAAACGCTCAGCCATTTCAGTGCTGGTCAGGTAAGCCACGGCTGATAATGTCGATGACAAAAACGCAGCCCAAGCCCGCGCTTCATCAGAATCGTAGGCTAGGCCTTTTCGCATAATAAACGAACCCAGATTCGCAAAACCTAATCCCAGCGTGCGGAAGCGATGCATATTTTCAGCGATCGCCGCCGTCGGATAGCTTGAATAATCGATCAAACACTCTTGCGCCATGAAAACCGTGCGCAGTGTGTACAGGTACTCTTCTAACAAGAAATCCTGATCTTCATCTAAAAAGCGAACCAAATTAAGTGAAGCCAGGTTGCAGGCTGAATTATCTAGAAACATATACTCTGAACACGGATTGCTGGCGTTAATACGACCGCTGTTCAAACAGGTGTGAAAGCTGTTGATGGTGTCATCGAACTGCAAACCCGGGTCGGCGCAGTTCCAGGCTGATTCACATATTTTGTTCCAGAGGTCGTCGACAAGCACCGTCTTATAGACTTTATGATTTGAACGATTAATTAAATTCCATTTTGCATCCTGATTGAGAAGATTCATGAATTTGTCAGGCACGCGAACCGAGTTGTTCGCATTTTGTCCCGAAACGGTTTTATAAGTTTCACCGTCAAGGTCGGCCGAATAACCGGCGGCAATTAGGCTTTTGGCTTTTTCTTCTTCGCGCCACTTCCATTGAATAAAGTTTTCAATTTCGGGATGGTCTAAATCAACGCATACCATCTTAGCCGCCCGTCGCGTAGTGCCACCCGATTAGATGGCGCCAGCGGCTTTGTCTAAAACTTCAAGAAAAGAAAACAGGCCCGAACTTTGCCCGCCCGATGACAACTGTTCATTCTGCCCGCGCAGATTTGAAAAATTAGTTCCTGAACCTGAACCGTACTTAAAAAGTTTCGCTTCAGATTTAACGAGATCAAAAATAGATTCAAGATTGTCATCAACCGATTGAATGAAACACGCCGATGTCTGCGGATGCGCGTAGGCATCGTTAAGGCTGACGACCTTTTTCAATTTTGCGTTCCACACAAAATGTTCGCTCTTTGATTTTAGACCATAGGCTTCTTTAAGCCCCAAGTTAAACCACACGGGTGAATTAAAAGCCGCCTGTTGCGATAAAAGTATAAATTTAATTTCTTCGATAAATACCGCAGCCTCAGAAGGTGTCGAAAACAAACCAGATTGTTTGGCGGCGCTGCTGAGCCCCTGAGTCACTCTGTCTACAAGTGCGTTAATTGAATTTTCTTTTTTGATCGTCTTACGAAAGTATTTACTGGCCGCAATATCAATTGCGGTCGTCGACCAGTGGGCCGGCGCTAAAACACTTTTCAGTGAGAAATAGACCTCTTGGTTTTGACCTTTAATTTCACTGTCGTGCTTTTTCCATTCAAACTGCTTTTCAGCTTTTTTTCCCGGTTCGACGTAGAAAGATTCAATCATTTTGTGTTTTTTCGTTTGAGCCATCCCCCAAGCCTAAACCGATTTAAGGGGTTAGGCCACTTTTTTGGGGCTTTCCAGGCTTAAACGCCCTTATATTGGAGATCAGGTCCGTTTCAGCGCTTATAAATGAAATCTATTGGGGGCTCCCCAAACGACCTGTTTTCATATATGATAAAATCATGATTAAGATTACCGAATCAGCTTCAAATAAAATATTAGCCCTCAAACAAGAAGACGGAAAAGACGACACGGCTTTTCTACGTGTTGAAATTAAAAAAGGCGGCTGTTCAGGCT
>JANPAD010000035.1:0-12251 GCA_031429735.1 Bdellovibrio sp.
CCTTTACCTTTGCAAATAGGACATGAACAATCGACTTCCGCTGAAGGCTCAGTAAACGGGAAAAAGCTTGGACGAAATCGTGTTTTTAATCCAGCGCCAAAAAATTCGCTGACGAAAAATGAAATTGTGCCTTTAAGATCAGACATTGAAATTTTATGATCCACACACATACCTTCAATCTGATGAAAGTTTGGCAAATGTGAAATATCGCTGTCGCAGCGAAACACCGGACCGGTACCGATAATACGCAAAGGCGGTTTTTCGTTTTCAAGTGAGTGTATTTGAATGGGTGAAGTGTGCGTGCGCAAAACATGCGTCTCGTCCACGAAGAAAGTGTCTTGCATGTCACGCGCCGGATGATTCGGCGGAATATTCAGGGCTTCAAAGTTATAATAATCTTTTTCAATCAACGGGCCCGTGCGCAGGCTGTAACCTAAACGCGCCATGATACCGAAAATTTCATTCGTTACTTTATAGATCGGATGTTCATGGCCGGGCTCGCGGCCCGCAACTGAAAAACTCAAATCCATTTTCTCATTCAGCATCTGGGCATCGATTTCGCGGTTCTTCAACTGCGCTTCGGCTTGCTCGTAGGCCGTTTCAAGCTCCGCTTTAATTTCGTTCACCAGTTTACCGAAAGCGGGTTTTTCTTCCTTCGGAAGAGTGGCCATCAGCTTCATGGATTCAGTCAGTAAACCGCTTTTACCCAAGTACTGAACCTTGAAATTATACAGCTCTTGTGACGCCTTCGCGGAACCGAAAGCCTGTAAAGCCTGTTGTTTGATTTGAGCGAGTTGTGTCTGTGACATATGTGTCCTTACCTATGAAAAGTTTGCTTAGAAATTATCCGAAATATTTTAAGTCTTTTCAAGGGTTTAGCCTTATGATAGTTACTTTCTCTTAGGTTTAATATGGCGCACAAAAATAAGCAAAACTACTCTCCTTATAAAGCTCGTAAAGAAAAGGCCGGAATCAGCCTTAAGGGCCAAGCTACGGGTCCTGTTCGCGACTTCAAGCCCGAAAGAATCTATACGCCGGACGAAGCTAACGACCGTTTCGCTGATATCTTTCGCAATCACGATTTCAATTGCTCGCATGCTGAGCGCCAGAAGCTAGCCCAGTTTTACCACATCATGATGAAAAATCAGGAGCACCAAAACTTTACCCGTCTTTTAAAATTAAAAGACGTAGCTATTAAGCATTTTATCGACAGCCTGATTGTGACCGAATTGGTCGACATTAAGTTTCCGTTGATCGACGTGGGCACCGGTCCTGGCTTTCCGGGAATACCGCTGAAGATCCGTTACCCTGACGAAAAAATTCTTTTGGGAGAAGGCGTGCAAAAACGCGTTGAGTTTTTAAAGACTGTGCGGGAAGAACTTCAGCTCAAAAATTTGGATATCATCGGCCGCAATATAAATGAACACTTCGTTTACCCGGTGCAGTCAGTTATTACGCGTGCGGTTGAAGATATCCCGAACACGCTCCGTAATGTTTTAAGCTGCGTGCAAGAAGGCGGCTGCGTTTACTTTATGAAGGGCCCAAACGTCGACCCCGAAATTCAGATGGTGGGCGACGACTTGAAAGAGTTCTACCAACTCGAAAAAGATATTGCTTACGATCTGAAGCATACAGAAAACCACCGACGCCTTGTGGTTTACCGAAAAGTAAAAAATGCGCCGTTACCGGATGATCCGGATGAAGAGGTTGAATAATTATGAGCCTGCACCAAACCCAGATTTCTTCAGCCACCAATCCGCAATATAAAATCTGGAAATCGCTTTTGACATCAAAAGGCATTAAAGAAAATCATCTGTTTTTGCTGATGGGAAACAAACTCGTTCAAGAGTATCTGGATTCACCTTCACTTAATTACCGTATCGAAGGCGTTCTGTGCTTAGAGCTTTCTGACAAAAATAAAAAATTCCGTCAAACTCAATTAAGTGCAGATTTGTTTAAAGACCTGGATGTTCTGAACACCCGTTCACCGATGCTGGTTCTTTCGTTTGAAGAATTTAACGACATGGACTTCAATATAGAACCGAAAGGCCTCGAACTGATTACGCCTCTGGGCGACCCGCGTAACCTCGGCGCAATGACCCGTACTGCGGTTTCATTCGGCGTAAGCCAAATGGTTTTAACGCAAGAATCCACCCATCCATTTTTACCCCATTCAGTTAAAGCCTCATCAGGCGCAGTACTTAAAATGAGTTTCAAAAAAAGTCGCCTGCCTCTGAGTGAGATTAAAAGCGCCGGAGAAAACTACGCTCTTGATTTAAAAGGCGAAAGCATCAAAAATATACTTTGGCCTTCGAATCTACGCTTATGGGTCGGCGAAGAAGGCCCTGGTTTGCAACTCTCATCTGAACAAAAACTTCAGGTCAAAAGTGTGCATATCCCGATGAGCAGCATGGAATCTCTGAACGCGATGGTCTCGACAAGTCTGGCCATCTGGGAATGGAGCAAACGTCACGATGCAAATTCTTAAATCACTCCTGATTTTAATCCCATTCGCGCTGGTTACCGTGGCGACTTCGGTCAGAGACCCAAACGCGACTTACACAACTCAGCTTTCTTTTTCCTACACTTCAAATTGCCCCAATGCGACCACAACAACCGGACAGATCAGCACCTACGGTGACGCGATCGATACGCCTAACGGTATGACATTTTTAGATTTGGGTTTTCCGGTCGCCAATATGACCGTCGGCCAAAATGTTTCAGGCACAAGCGGTCTCGTCACGCGCACCTGCAACAACTCAGATAGCGTCATTTCCGGAGTCACCACTTCGACGTATAGCTGTGACGATAACGGTGTTGCCGCTTGCATTATTACTCTCACCCACCTTTGATAGCTTCCTTCGACATTTGCTTGTCATTTTTTGACGGATTGTCGTATTTTTTTACAGTTGTACCGATAGCAGCCAATAGCCTTCTATCGGGCCAGGCTCACCAATTGCTCTAGCTATTGCATGACTTTTACCGAACTCAAAAAAGACACCGTTGGCGCACTGGTTGTGCTTGTTGTCTTCATTGCCACGACGACCTCGGCCTGGGCCAAGCCTTCAGGAGAAGGTTCGCCTTTTGTTCAACAGAGCCAAGACTTACCTCCATCAGCGGAGCACCTACCCACTTTACCTGGTTCGAATCAATGGGTTTTAAGCCAGGCAGCTGACTCGGATGAAATCCGTATTGAAAGCACGGTTCGTGATGGCCAGAATGTCGAAATCCTGCACCTGCCAGATCAGGAAACATTAGAGCTTTCGACTCCACTGAGTTCAGCCGAGTTGGCCGAGTTGCAACTGAGCCCGGAACAGATCGAATTGGCCCGCGAAGATGCTCGCCAAGTCTTAGAACTCACGCTCAAAGGGGCGCTCTCAAAAGAGTTTACTGGGGACATCAGCACAACCTTAAACGGCCCCGCTTTAGCCCTAAAACCCAATGACCCCGCAACCAATCGAACAGTTTCAGACTTTTTTAAAAGATTGTTTTATTCACCCAGTTCAAACTCGCCTTCTATAAGTCGAAAAGTATCTGAAAAATTCAAACAGAGCATTCGCAATATCTGGAAATTTGTTTTTATCGAAACACTCCAAGCCGGCCGAGACTATTACCGTCAATTTAAAAACAATCGTTCACGTTTTACAGAATTCGGCCTGGCTTTGGATATCAAGCTTGAGCCGCAAATCTTCATTTCAAAATTTAACCCTACACAAAAAATAAAATTATTTTCGCGCAGCTACGGGCTTTTTTTAGAAATCTCATACAGCCGCACCGAAAAGCGAGTCATGATCCGCACCCGATACCGCCAAGAAAAAGGTACGGGCGGCCTGGGCCTACCTGCAATGAAAGCCGAGTTTAAATTTTTTGAATCAGATGGCCGAAGAGGCGCCTACCGCGGAAAATCTTGGTATCCGATTTCTCCGCCGCTGGTCAGCTTTGTTCTTGATTCTTCGAGTCACTATTTTGCTCAAGGCATTACAATCGGAATTAACAGTGGTGATTTGGTGCCCGGCTCGACATTAACAAATACATTTACGCAATTTGTACAAACTGATAATACTCAAATCAACCTAGAGCGTTTTGTACCAACAAGAGATGGCCTCGTGGATTTTCAACAAAGGGTTTTGCGGGTCAAACCGACAATTCGAACATGCCAACAATTATTATCTAATTAAATCGGCTTACGGCGCAGCCTGCGTCGGTGCGGCCAAGCAAACAACAGCGATACTTTGTGCACTGTTCTCGGGGTGAATAACTCTTTGTTCACCCACATGAAGCGCTATAAAAATCGCGCCGGTGATTCCGCTCATACGTGATTGAACGGCTTGAGAGTCAGCTTCAGTTGCAAAGCAATGAACCATATGCACCACTTCGGCCTCACCTACTTTAAGAGCAAAAGAGGATTCTCCACCAACATTAAGCATAATGACAGGTTGATCGAATATCGAATCTGCGAAAACCGTTTGTGCAAACTGGATTGCGATAAAAACCAGAGCCAACTTGATGTAAGACATAGACAAGCCTCCTCACCTTCAGGTTGCAACAGTCTCACCAGTTTAAAAGCCTCCTGCAAGGCGGCCGAGACCTCAAAAATCAACTCCGCTCGTCACTCGAATAAAATATCGTCGCATTAAAACAGGATGATCATTTTGAGACATTTCTATGTAAAACAATAAATGCCTAAACCCTGTAAAACTTTCTGGCTGACGCGACCTAACGAATCAGATTTGAGTACATTACGGCACTCCGTTCGCAGCCATGTGCTTGAACACAAACTTTCGATCGGATGGATTATGAAAAAACTAATGATGATTTTAATTTTAGCCATTTCTTACACAGCTTCGGCTCAGGTGACGGCAGACACTCCAGTTATATCTCCGAACGAAGCGCCAGTCAGTATGGAGCATGACAACTGTGCGATCGCAGTTACACCGAATGAATTTTTACCGATCACTTTATCAAATGACGAAAGGAAAATCCTAACCGCTAAAGGTTATACTGTTCAGGATCAAACTCTTGCTCAACTCACGGCCGGAATTAATCCGCTAGCCGGCACCACTGAAGGTCTTCAGCTCACTCAGCTTTATATCAGTTGGGAACGGTCTGGCAGCTCAAGTGTTAACGGCAAGAGCGCTTCGATGCGCCAGTATGGCTACGGAACTAACATCTACCCTGGAATTCGGGTCGATTACTTCGTGATTCAAGTCTCTGATAAAAAAGCCGACAAACTTCAACGTCGCGCCATCGAAGCCCTTCCGGCCTGTATAATCAAAGCTGCTCAACCACAACAATAATTTAATTTTAAAAACAACAAGGAGATATAATGAAACAATTTTTCGTACTTACCATGGCACTTTCATTAACATTCACCGCTTCAGCCGATATTTTTAAAGCTGAACTACACAAAGGAAAAGCTGTTGCTTACGACCAGGCTGTTGATAACAAAAGTGTCATCGCCGTCACAGGGAAAGCAGCTTTGAAGGTTTACAATGACATGGATGATTCTTTGATACAGGGTCTTACTGATGCGAGCGAAAACAACGGAACCCAAGTCGTACAAAAAGTCGGAGAAAATCTGACCTGCACCGCTTACATTAAAAGTGGCAAAGTAACAAAAGTGACTTGCGAAATCACCCTTGATGATAAAAAAGCTGGCGTTATCGGCCAGGGTGGCGTCGGCTAGTTGGGCGTCAATTTGTACTGCCTTGCTAGAAAGAAAGCCGGTACATGTACTAAAAGCGCCCACATATCGGATATGTCGGGCGTAATTTCTATTTTAAAAAAATACCAAGAAAAAATCTGAACGAACTCTGTGCGGAGCGCAGTGTACTTCAACAGCACGAACAAAATTTCTGTTACAATGAGACAAACGGCAAAGCCGCGCAAAGAAATATGGCTGTGCTGCTGCTTCGGATGTCGCACAAAAACCGATACCGCATAAAGAAAAAACGGAAAATAAAAAAGGCCTGCAAAGTCGCTGAGCTTTCCGGTGATAAGTCCGGCGTAATGATATTTCAGGTATTGATCATTAAAAAGCGTCAAACAAAGACTGAACAAAACCAGCGGATGGCGCAGATACGGAAAACTCAAAAGCGGATCATCCAGACTTTGTAAAAGGCTTCCAAAACAATTTTCATCGACATTTTACTTTGCCCAACACGGCGGTCTTCAAAAACAATCGGCACTTCTAAAACTTTGTACCCGCGTTTTTGTGCTTTGTATTTAAGTTCAATTTGAAAACTGTAACCATTCGACTTAATCTGATCTAAACCAATCGCTTGCAAAACGGGCGTGCGCCAAGCATTAAAGCCACCTGTCCAATCGCGAACTGGATAACCAAGAACCATGCGCGAATAAAGACTGCCCCCGCGTGAGATCAGCTTACGTAGCAAACCCCAATTAACCGTTGAACCGCCTTCAACATAACGTGACCCAATGACCACATCGTGTTGTTCGAGTTTTTGAAGCAACTGGACCAGGTCAACTGGGCGATGTGAAAAATCGGCGTCCATTTCAACCATGGCTTCATAACCACGTTCGATGCCCCATTTAAAACCTGCAATGTAAGCTTTACCGAGACCTTGCTTCGGCCCGCGTAGCAAAAGATGCACGCGAGAATTAGATTTTCCGAAATCATAAACAAAACCGGCCGTGTTGTCCGGAGAAGCGTCATCGACAACCAATACATCAAAATTTTCAGACAACCCCATGAGGGCCGGCAGCAACATTTGCATGTTTTCGATTTCGTTATAGGTCGGAACAATCACCAATTTTTTCATAGAATTAGTATTTCACCCTTAGCGAAAACAGGCAATCATTTCAAAGGGCAGATCAGTCGGCGGAGGCTGACTCCACAAACTCAATACGTAGCCACCGCCACCGGAACCGGTCAATTTGACGGCAAGTGCACCCGCTTCAAGCAATACTTTTTGATGCTGCTTCACCTGTTCGGGTACTAATCCCCACTGTTCAAAACAGCGGTTTGATTCTTGTAAGGCCTTGCTCCACGCTTCAAGATCGGAATTTTCTGAAAGAAGTTTTTTAAATGTATCAACCGAGTTCTTCATGAGCTGATCAATAGATTCTGCCTTGATCGGGTCGGTCACGAAAAGGTTTTTAACCTGATCGACACAGTCTTTGGTGACACCCCGCTGACCTGAATAAGACAGGTAAAGAGGCACCAGATGCCGCACAGCTAAATCTGAAAAACCTTTGTGACGGTTGAAGATCAGCGGCTTATTCATCAACGTGACCGCCACATCCACGCCGCTGCTTTCGCCGTGAAATAAGTTTTCAAGCTGGCGTGCAAACTCGAACTTTTGATCAACCGGCAAATGACCTAAAAACGCAAGCCATTCAGTCAAGGCCACACATAAGGTGGCTGAAGCGCCCATGCCGCCACCGAACGCAATTTGTGATTTAAGAAGAATTTTGCCGTGAATGTTTTGGCGTTTCAAATTTAAAAGCTTAAATGCCTTTTCAAGCACTGACCACACAATCAAATCAAGATCGAACTTGTTGTCGCCGTCTAAAACTAAATCGAGTTCATCAGCCGTTTCGAAATATTCCAGATTCAAATACTTCGCACCCAGCGGAAAAACCAACGCATCGTGCCCACGCAAAACTGCATGCTCGCCGGCTAAAATCCATTTGCCGGGCACACTGACTTTAAAAAGTGATTTGCTGCCTGCAGAATTCACGTTCTAGGCTCCTCCTTCGGGGCGGTAGCCATCATCGGTCCACATCGCAAGTTCAGCACCGAACTGAAAGATAACTTCGTCGTAGAGTTCCTGTTGATCCGGACGGTAAAGCAAATGAATATTGCTTCCGGCGTCCATCGTAATAAGCGGACCGTCCCCTTCATCCATCCAATTTTTATGTAACGCAATCAAGGCCTGCAAAGTATGACCGTTCATGTACATAAAGGCCGGGACCGAAGTGTGAAATAAAGCATGCATATCCCAGAATTCATTCCAGCAGATTTCAAACGATTGCTTCCAGTTTTCACCACGTAAAGCGTTGATCAACTTTTGCAAACGCTCTTCAGCCCGCTCAACGCGGCCCTTGAACAAATCAGACGTCAGCACACGGACGTGCGCTTCGCTCGAAGATACATTTTTGACAGTTTCGTCACAAAGTAGAACCTGATGCTTCAACTTCGGATAGGGAATCTGAATGGATTCAGCGCCTTCGCTGTGCCATAAGCTCCAAGGGGAAAAGAATGAACGACAAGATGAGCCCGATCCCTTTTGCGACAGCTTGGCCAGCTCTTTCGGACGATAAGCCATACGGCCCAGCGGAGGAGTTTTGACCATCACTTCGTGGGCCGCTAAGGTCAGCGCTGCAAAACTTGAAGCCGAACTGGCTAATCCGCAATCGGCCGGAAAGTTGTTGGCCGATTCAATCCGGTAGAAGCCTTCGATTTTGAATTCACGTTTTAAAAATTGAAAATGATTTATAAATTTATCACGGCCTTTTTCGCTGAGTTCAATGGGGCGCAAATCATCGCGGAGGTACGGGGCCCATTGATCCGTCGTCAAGGCAGCGTCTTTTTGAATGCGTACAAAGGTACGGAGGTTTTCAAGACAGAAAGAAAATGAAGAGTTTGTCGGTTTGTTGACCTTCACATCGGATTTACCCATGTACTTGATCAGCGCAATATTAGACGGGGCTGAGGCTTCGTACCACATATTCACTTCCTAAGTTTCTGATTTGCGAAACAAACCCGTGCGACAACTCATCGGAACCGGCCATCACTTGTATTTTTTGTTCGTTTAAATACTGTAAAACAGCCTCGCCGTCACGACGTTTAAAGAAAACCAGCATCACATCGGCACCCAAAGCTCCGCAGGGTTTGACGAGTAAAATGTTTTCGTTTTTTTCAAGCTGCTTGCGTAAATGTAGTGAATGTAGATGTGTCAGGTTTTTTTCTTCAAGCTTGTCGCACCACTCGCGCATCAAGCCGATAAAATCGTCTGGCTTGTTTTCAGCATAGACTTTTGTGATCTGATGAGACAACGCCGGTAAATCTTGAAGACGGGTCAAATCCAAGTCAGCTAAATGCTGATGCGTCGGCACTTTTTGACCGGTTGAGATAACGCAAAAATCAAGATTTGTAAAAATCCAATCGAAATTCTGATAAAAATTAAGTGCTGAATCGGCCAAGGTGACCTGTCCGAAATACTGAAACGCCAAATCGTTGCCGCTGGGTTTTACATTTTGAGCGACGTGCAGATCTTTGTATTCATTTAAAATATCAAAGAAACTTTTTTTGCAGTTTAACAAAAGCGGCGTCAACGCAATCAAGTATTCGGCGGTCGAGGCACCAAAACCGCCCAGCACACCCTGCTCCAGATAATGATTTTTGAAATAGAATTTTAACTTAAGGTTATGTTTTTTGACCAGCATTCCTGCGGGACTGTCCGGGTGAAAAGACTTTTCGGTCTTCAGTCTTTTCAGGTCAAGATCAGCGTCAGCGACATCTTGTAAGTAATCGAATTCAAAGTAAGGTTTAGTGGCCAAACCAAGTGAAGCGCCACCCAGCAAAACGGCGTACTCACCGACCAAAAATGTTTTACCGGGTACGAAAAATTTCATTTTAGTGATTGGCCTGATTTCGGAGATCTTTTAGAACCTCAACCGCATTCGACAAAGAGATACGTTTGCGTAAGGCTAAAATTTCTTCGAGCTTTTTAACAACATAAGGCATTTCAAGATCGGTAGCGCCGGCTCCTAAGGAAAGATTTTTAATATGAAGCTTCATATGACCTTCAATGATGCCGACTGTTGTCAGCGCACGTAAGGCACCTAAATTTTGCACCAGACCGACAGCAGCCATAACACGTGCTAATTCATTAGCGGATTCCACACCCAGCATCTGCATTGAAATCTTCGCAGACGGATGCAGCGTTGTTACGCCGCCCACCGTACCCACAATCACTGGAGCTTCAAACACTCCGACCAAACGTGTGCCTGCTTTTCTCCAACGGGTGACCGAGCGATATTGGCCATCGCGGGCAGCGTACGCGTGAATTCCAGCTTCAACCGCGCGCCAGTCGTTACCGGTGGCAATAATGATCGGGTCGATGCCATTGAGGACACCTTTGTTATTTGTTGCTGCACGGTAGGGGTCCAATTCGGCAAAGCGCGAAGCCTCTTCTATTTTTTCAGCCAATGAGGCTTCAATATTATTTAATGTAACGGTCGCACGAGTCAGTTTTGAATCGACCAGATTTGAAAGAATACACATCGTAACTTTTTCGCCGGTGAACTGTTCAAGCGGCTCTTTTAAAAATTCACAAACTTGGTTGATAATATTAGCGCCCATTGCATCGCAAGGGTTCATGTAGACATGCACGATAGCCATTGTCATTCCGTCACCGCGGTCAAGAGCGCGCACCTGAATGTCATTAACACCGCCACCTCGGGCGACTAAACCAAAGGCGACTTCGCGATTGGCCAGTTCGATCAAATAGTTTTTTTGCTGTAAAATTAATTGATTAAAGCTTTCAAAATTTTGAACTTTAGCGAATTGAATTTGGCCGATAATGTTTTGCCCGATTGTTTCAGTTGTGATGAAGCCGTTTTCACGAACCCATTTGGCCGTTTTGCTGGCTGCCGCGATAATTGAAGTCTCTTCAACCGCCATCGGAATAATGTAATCGCAGCCGTCAATTTTAAAATTTGTGGCCACACCCAGCGGAAGCTGAAAATAGCCGATCACGTTTTCGACAAATTTTTCAGCTAATTTAACATCCTGCAAGCCGCCCTGTTTTAAAAAACCAGCATCTTGTTTTGTAATAACTTGAGCTTCTTGCAAAAGATCGAGACGCTCGAGATAAGTGAGTTTCGAAAAACCTTTAAAAATATCGGCCAATGTTTTTTTAATCATTTGCGCCATACCACACCTTTTTATGAAGCAACTCTTCACTTCTTTTGACGCCCATGCAGAAGAAAGCTGATTTGAGCTGAAAATCAAGTTCACGCATCGTCTGACTGACTTGATCTGCACTGATCAAAGCGGCCTTCATCAAAGGTTGGGCAAGGCCTACCGCGCGGGCCCCGAGTGCCAAACACTTGGCCGAGTCGACTCCGCTGCGCACACCGCCTGAAGCCCACACTTGATTGAACAAAACTTCATTCTGCAGATCCAAAAGGCAATCTATCGTAGAATGACCCCAATCCGCAAAAGCATCCGCAGATTTGTAAATTATACTGTCAGGATGTTGTCTTAAAGCTTCGATGTGGCCCCAATGAGTACCGCCATTTCCGGCGACATCGACAACCTTCACACCGGCTTCAAATAAACGAATAGCTGTCTGACTTCTGATACCGAAACCGACTTCTTTCACCAGGATCGGAATTGGGCAGCACTTCGCCAGTTTTTCAATGGCCTGCATTGCACCCGCAAAATTGACGCGTAGATTGCCTTGAAAGATTTCTTGCAGTCCGTTGATATGAACATAAAGACCCAAAGCCCCCATGTCGGTGGCTAGCTTCGAAATGATTTCGACTGGGTTTTGCATCAGTTCAAGTATGCCGATATTGGCCACCAACTGAAGCTCGGGAATTTGTAACTTAATTTGTCGCCACTCGCCCGAAGCCTGTGGATCGGTGAGTTCACGCCGTTGTGAACCGACCGCCATCAACCAACCGTTTTCAGCTGCGGCCGTGGCCAAATTTTGATTAATGCGCAGACTGTCTTGGTGACCGGCCGTCATTGATGAAACGAAATGAGGAGATTTGAAAGGTTTGCCTAACAGCACAGTCTGCAAAGAGACCTGATCAAAATTGATCTCCGGCAAAGGCAGATGAGTCAGTTTAATTTTTGAAAAACCTGAAGCCACAACCTGCTGCGTACGGGAATCAAGCGCAAGACGAATGTGGTCTTGTTTGCGCGATTCAAAGTCATCGAATGAATCCGACATAGAGCCTCTTTTTAAACTAAAAAAGCGAGCGTCATAAACGCTCGCTTTCAATTGAACACCTAAATCTTAAATAAGTTTAGTACTTAAGAGCGTGTTGACAGAGCGATGTGAACGCCGCAGCGTCTGTAATTGCCATGTCAGCCAATACTTTTCTATCCAGCTCAACGTTGGCTTTAATTAAACCACCGATTAAACGTGAATATGTAGTGCCGTTCAAACGAGCTGCCGCATTAATACGTTGTGTCCATAAAGCGCGGAAAGTACGTTTTTTCATTTTTCTGTGTTTATACGCGAACACCATACCACGGTCATTTTTTTCAA
>JANPAD010000036.1:0-4917 GCA_031429735.1 Bdellovibrio sp.
CAACAAACGCAAATTTTTTGCCGTTTAACTGCTTAACATTTGTAATTCCACTGTCGGCACGAACGATGATTTGTCCGTTGTAAGAGTCGCGGCCGCGGTTCACAAATTTCAACCGCGCTTCGGCTCCATATTTTTCATTCGCGATCACATAACCTAAAGTATTTAAAATTGCGACATCGGCACGCTTCGAACCCATGGCTTCTACAACCGCTACGTAACTGACCGGCACTTCAACATGAAATGAAAGTCCTAAATCTTTTGCCAGAAAAGCTTCAAGAACTTTCCCCTGTTCAAGTAAGGTCATCATGTCCTGCGCCGGAACTAAATAAAACTTAATCGGATTTTCTGGGCTGCCCAGTTCAGCACTGTTTCTTGTGCAGGCCGTTAGTCCAATGACGACGATGAGAAGCATGCTGAGTGAAAATAACATGTGTTTGTTTAAGCCGTATTTCATCAGTGTTTATATATACATATTAAACAGACGAATCAATTGAATTTCTTTCTATTATGTAACCTTGACGGTTACAAAAACAATCACACATTTGGACTGTATAGCTCAACACAAGGAGTGAGAATGTCTATTCCAACTGGCTCGTTTTCAGTACTTCCGCTTAAAAACACCGTGATTTATCCTGGCGTAACACAAGCATTAAAAGTAGGCCGTGATAAAAGCGTTCGCGCCGTCGAAATGGCGCGCGAAAAAAACAACTGGATCGTCACCCTGGCTCAGAAAGACCCTGAAGCCCAGGCTGATAATGTCGATGGTCTTTACGAAGTCGGGACACTTTCAAAAATTGAATCTGTTAAGGGTAATCGTGAATCAGGTTACTATGTTGTTGTACGCGGCTATCACCGCGTGAAAATCGTTTCATTTAAACCTGAAACAGAAACTCTTGAAGCTTACGTTGAACGTCTTGATGATGTCATCGACGTCGACAAAACGACTGAGCACGCCTTACTGTCCAGCTTGAAACAAATTTCCACTGATGTCTTACGCATTCTTCCGGGCAACACAGAATCGGTTCAAGAAATGATCGACGCCATCGAAGATATTTCGCTGCTGACTCACATGGCTGCGGCCAATGCAGAGTTCACCCTGAGCGAAAAGCAGCAAATTCTTGAGACGACACACATTCGCGCGCGCGTAATGAATGTATTAGGACTTCTATACAAATTTAAAGAAAACCTAATTGTTCAACAAGATATACGTCAGAAACTCAGTAATAAGATCGGACAAAGCAACCGAGACCAAATTTTGCGCGAGCAACTGAAAACAATCAAAGAAGAACTGGGTGAAAAATCTGAACAAAACTTAGTTGAAACATTACGTGCGAAATTGAACGAGCTTGGAATAACCGGCGACGCACTCGAATTAGCTAAGCAGCAATTAGACCGCCTTGAAAGCACCGGGGCGCAGTCGCCTGAATTTCAAATGATTCGGTCGCATCTCGAATTTATGTTTGCCTTACCTTGGAATAAAACTTCAGTGTCACAAGAAATAAATTTAGAAAAAGCGGCCGAAGTTTTGGCGCAAGATCACTACGGGTTGGACAAAATTAAAAAAAGAATTTTGCAGCATTTGGCCGTATTAAAAATGAAAAAAGATAAAAAAGGTTCAATTTTACTTTTCGTCGGCCCCCCTGGTGTCGGCAAAACTTCTTTAGGTCAAAGTATTGCAAAAAGCCTTGGTAAAAAATACCAACGCATCAGCTTAGGTGGAGTTCGTGATGAAGCCGAAATTCGCGGCCACCGCCGTACTTATATCGGCGCTTTGCCCGGTCGAATACTTTCCACGTTGAAAAAAGCCGGCGAAAACGACACGGTGCTGGTCCTTGACGAGATCGACAAATTAAACCGCAACTACTCCGGAGATCCGTCTGCGGCGCTACTTGAAGTTTTAGATCCTGAACAGAACCATACGTTCACTGATCATTACCTTGAAGCCCCTTACGATTTATCAAAGGTCATGTTTATTGCAACGGCGAATTCATTGGAATCTATCCCCCTCCCTCTGTTAGACCGTATGGAGATCATTGATTTAAGCGGTTACACGACAGCTGAAAAACTGCATATAGCGAAAAACCATCTGTGGCCGAAACAATTAGTCGAACATGGTCTGACTTCTGAACAGATTGATATATCCGATGCAGCCATGCTTAAAATAATTTCACACTACACCCGCGAAGCCGGCGTACGAGACCTGCAAAGAAAAATCGGTGAAGTTTGCCGCTCAAAATGCGAAGCCGTGCTGTCTGCAACCGGAAAAGTAAAAGTAGACGTTCTGGATCTGGATGAGATCTTCGGCCCCGAGCGCTACACTTTTGAAGTGACCGATCAGGTCTCACAACCGGGCGTAGTCACAGGTTTAGCTTGGACACCGGTCGGTGGCGACATCTTGTTTATTGAATCGGCCTTAGTTCCGGGACGCGGTGAACTGATTTTGACCGGCCAGCTCGGTGACGTCATGAAAGAATCAGCTCAGATTGCGAAATCTTTAATTAAGGCGCGCTTGATTTCATTGGCTCCGACTTTTGATTTCAACCGCTACGATATTCACATTCATTTGCCCGCTGGGGCTATACCTAAAGACGGGCCTTCCGCGGGTGTGACTCTATTGACTTCTCTGGCTTCGCTGGTATCGCGCGTGCCGGTTAATCCGCGCATGGCTATGACCGGCGAAATCAGCCTGCGCGGACGCGTGCTGCCCGTTGGCGGCATCAAAGAAAAAGTGATTGCGGCCCATCGCGCCGGTGTGAATCAGATCATCATGTCAAAACGTAACGAAAAAGATTTGAAAGATGTGCCGGAAGATGTACGATCACAAATTGAATTCACTTTCGTCGAACACATCAATGAAGTTCTGTCGAAAGCGCTGAATCTCGATTTATCGAATTGGAATGAGGATTTAATTTATGGTCAGAATGACAGCGATCTACACCGGGGAAAAGCACTGTAACGCTACTCACGACCCATCAAAAACTGTTTTAGCCACCGACGCCCCTAAAGATAACCAGGGGCGCGGTGAAAGCTTCTCGCCGACCGATTTAGTCGCCACCGCTCTGGGCACCTGCATACTGACCACAATGGCCATTGTCGCTGAACGCGACGGTATCAGCATGATCAACGCCCGCATGAGCGTCGAAAAAGAAATGAGCGCAAATCCACGCCGAATTGCCAAACTGACAACGGTGATCGAATTGCCTGCCTCAATCCCGGCCGACTATCGCGCCAAAATCGAACAGGTCGGCTTGTCGTGTCCTGTGACCAAATCTTTACATCCTGATGTTGAAGTGCCGGTCGAATTCCGTTACGTCTGATATTTCAGCTTTTATGGCCTGATGGCAAATCAACGACCTGAATTTTTTTGGTAACGGTCGTTCCCATTCCTTCAGGCAAATTGCTTTGAATTGCTTGAATTAGACTTTCTTTGATTTTATTTTTTCTAAAATAGCTATTGTAGATTAAACTGACTTCGCGAGTTGGCACCGGAGCGGTGAATTCTTTGACCTTTTTGGTCGATTGCAAATCTAACGTGGCCAAATACGGAAGAAGTGTGAAACCGTTCTCTTGATCGATCATTCTTTTCAAAGTTTCAAGGCTTGCACTTTCAAAAAGAAGATTTTTATTTTCATCTGAATGCTTTTTACGGTTTTTACAGATCAATAAAGATTGTTCACGGAAGCAGTGGCCATCCGTCAAAAGCCACAGATCGCTCGAGTTCAAATCTTTTTGTTCAACTTTAGCGTTTTTATATAAGCTTGATTTTTCTGAAACGTAAGCTAAAAAAGGTTCATAAAACAACGGCTCTGTTTTAAGTCCGTCTTTTTCAATAGGTGTAACTAACAGCCCCACATCGAGCAGCGAGTCTTCAAGCTTCTGAACAATCTGTGACGTCTGAAGCTCTTCGACAATAATTTTCAGGTTCGGGTTTTTTTCTCTGAAGTCTTTTAAAAACAACGGCATAAGGTAAGGAGCAATCGTCGGAATAACACCGATTCTGAGCTCGCCGTGAGCTTCGTCTTTTTCTTCATGCACGAGATCATAAAGACTTTGGGTTTCGCGCAGAATAACACGAGCTTGCTTCACCAGAAGTGCACCAATGGCCGTTGTCTTGATAGGTTGTTCAGTCCGGTCAAACAAAATAACCCCGAGCTGCTCTTCAAGTTTATGAATTTGCATACTGAGAGTCGGTTGCGTTACATCACAACTTTGGGCAGCGGCTCCGAAATTTTTGTGTTTATCAACAGCTACAATGTAAGTCAGTTGGGTTATAGTCATACGGCCTCTATTTGAAAATAAGTGGAATCGTCATCATCGATTTTTTTTGTGATTTCGAAAACTGTGTCGACGATAACAGCTTTTTGAGATCTTTATTAAAAAACAAAACATCCTGTTGGCTGTTGGCAACTGACACAAGTGTATTAGTCAGCACTTGGTACTTTTCAACCGTACCAGCTTTATCAACAGTTAGCCTGAGAGAAACTGTTCCGTTCAGCAGATCCATTTGTTCAAGCACCTGATTAAGCCCTGCCAGAGGCTTCGAGATGGCCTTCTGCGCCTGGGCTGTTGAAAGACCGCCCACAACGTAAGGACGCGGGTTTACAAACCAACCATGCATGACCAATCGGGCTTCAAGCGGGTCAACGGTACCTTTAACCTCAGTTACTCCGTGCGGAAATCGAGGGTCGAAAACAATCAACTGGTTCATCTTAGAAGGAATAATGTCCTGATAACTTGAACGTTCGTAATCTTCACTTTGTGAAAAGTGCGACCAGTAATTTAAAGTTTCGGGTTTTAAAATGAATGTTTCGCCGCCCTTAAAAGCAGCTTTATCCGGCGTCAGTGAGTAAACAAAAGCCCAAGGACCATGCGGTACATCTGAATGAAGATTTTGAAAACAACCCTCGACGTAGTAGC
>JANPAD010000037.1:0-3027 GCA_031429735.1 Bdellovibrio sp.
ATTCCGGAAGCCGGCTTAGATTTCAATAATGCTGTTGATCAGTTTGAAAATGCATTGATTTTAAAGGCACTCGAAAAAACCGGGTGGAATAAAAATCAAGCTGCTTTACTTTTGAGACTTAACCGAACAACTTTAGTTGAAAAAATGAAGAAAAAAGGATTAAGATCAGGCGAGACTGAACTGGAGATGTAACTGATAATTCCGCAACTCGTCCGATTTAAATTTATTTTCTTGGTACTTCTATCGGGCTGTGCAACTCAGCCGCCCGCCACCACTACATTTCAAGATTGGTTTCCCGAACAACCGGTTTATCTTCAAAACGACTGCCGCTATCTATCCGCGAGCCTGAATTTGCTTGTAGCGCTGCCGGGGTCCTACTGTTTACAGAAAAATACCAACATGGTTATTGCCAAAGACAACCGCCTGTATGAAATCGACAAAAATCATAAGACCTTGTGGGAGGTTAAACCCATTTTTGCTCATCACCAATTGAACGCATCCGAAATTGATGACAGCTTACTAACAATGGACAGCGAATATCATAAAGGTGACGACGGTCTTTTGGATCGCTATGACCGTTTAGTTGTTTTAAACGGATCGGGGCGTGTCATTAAATCATTTAGCTTCCGAAAATATTTTAAGAAAATGAAAATTGACCCTGAAAGATGGGATAATACCTGGACCCTAGACGGCTTCCAGAATGACAGTTTTGAAAAGTCACACTTTAATTCTTTTCGTGAACTTTATAAAACCGTCGATGGTAAAAAAATTCTGACCGGTTACTTGGCGAACAATAACCATCAGCATAAGACCTATTTGCTTGACGAAAAATTAATGAAAGTTGTTCGTGAGCTTGATTTTGGTAAGCGAAAGGCTCACGATGTCCGCCAATACAGCGAAACTGAATTGGTTTTCTTTCTAAATGAAAACAAAGGCGAAGCTGAACCTCGTCAAAGTAAAATTGAAACCTACGATCTGGTTACGGACGAAATCAAAATTTTATATCAAAGTGATAAAGTTAAACACGTTTATTCTTTTTGCGGATCCGTGCAACCCTTGCCTCGTCAACGGCTTTTTATCAACTACAATAAATGCTCAGTAAAAATGAAAGAGACGATCGACGGTTCTTACTTGGAAATGGTCGATCTAACTTCAAAAAAGAGCACCGTCATGCGAGTGCCCGATTGGCTGATCGGCAACAGAATTGTTGTAGTGGACCGCATCCCAACAATTCTTTAATTTAGTCGCAATCAACTTTAAGTTGAACCGCAGACCGACCTATTTTTCTGTATTCTCTGATTTCGTAAACCGTGTGAGTTTTGTGACAATTAAAGAAATCGTAACGTGAGACGCCCGTCAGCGGCCCGCCAATGCACTCTGAAATAACCAACGGGTTCGCCATCGGAAATTCCATGAAAAATGTCGTTATTGATTTAGTCAATTTTTCGTTAGCTTCGGTTTGAGCTAATGCATAACAGGCCGGCTCTACTTCGACCACCCCGAAATAAGGCGCGATGTTGTTTTTGAAAGTCTGATCAAGAAACACCTTACGGTTTTGAAGGTAAAGCGCTGCTTGCTGATCGCTTTTAAACAGAACCCGCCGAATTTTCAAATCAACGCCTTCAGGCTTGTATTGAAAAGTATCATCTTGCAACGTCGCAAAGTCAGGATGGCTTTCAATCCGCGAAAGGTTAACCGTGAGCAGCACATTTGAAGTCTTTCCGGCTGCAGAGCTCGGCGCCTGATGTGCGCAGCCCAAAAATAGACTAATCAACCCAGCAATAACGTGTTTCATAAGCCTTAAATTTCTGAGTGGGTGAGTTGGTGACGGATTTAATAAAGTATCCGCTTTTGCCGTCTTGTTCGCATTTTAATTTTAAATTTTCAATAAAAACCAAGGTATAAGACTGTTTATCTGCCGACAATATCAAGGCCGGATTTTGAGACGCGACCGATTCACCGCTTAAGACCGGTTTGACTTCATCCAGCGTACCCTGAAAAAGAAACTGGTTTATCTCGTGGTTCATGAGCCGCACTTTTTTGTAAAAAGACGGAATTAGTTTTCGTAGATCTTCAGGCAGCTTATTGACCGCGAGGTCTTCAAATTTTATTTTTCGCGAGAAGTGATTTTCGGGTTGAACTTTTTTGTCAGAGGTCTTTTTAGGCGACATCTCAAGATACTCTGAAAAAACATAGCCGCGTTCAGGGACGACACGGTGGCAGGCGGCACAAGCCATCGTTTGGACTTGAACGTCTTCAGGATAAACAAATCCGTCCCGATCGAACAAAGCGTAACCCCAGCCGTCTGTTTTAGAAAACTTATCTTTATCGCGAACCATAAACTGATAACGACGTGACTGTGTCGGCACGACCGAGCTCGGGAAGCCTGGATCTTGGTCAGTTTTAAAACCAATTTTTGCGAACACAGCGCCTTTGGGATAAGCAGTTGCCGAATTCATAAGGGCTTCAAAAGCTAAGTCATTCGCGTAAGTAAAGCGCATTTCTCCGGTGTCACGACGAAAACGAACCGTCACCAGCTTCCACTTTTTTTCAAAATCGGCAAAGTCGTCTAACTTGACGCCGCTCATCTCGTTCGACTTGATGGTTTGCGAAGCAGCCGGCTCGGCGAAAGCGCGCAGGTTAGAAATGAAAATCAGAGCCAGAACAAGCTTCAACGAATAATTCATAGATTTTTTAACATTAGAGTAGAATAATAGAAAAATAAACGTATTTATGAACAACACACTCGAAAACTTCATTGCAGAATATCAAAAATACGCAGATCTTGCCCGCGTCGAAGTTTACGATCATGTCATTCACCAAGATAAAACTTATCCGCTTGTTTCAATTCATTACGGCAAGCCCACCGCACCGACCCTACTGATCAGCGGCGGCGTGCACGGCCTTGAACGCATCGGTGCGCAATTAACTCTTAGCCTGCTGGATAGTTTTCATCACCGCCTACAGTGGGACACCGCTCTTCAGCAAATGCTTCAGCATATTCATGTCATTTTCATTCCGCTCGTG
>JANPAD010000038.1:0-5478 GCA_031429735.1 Bdellovibrio sp.
GATATCGGCGTTATCATCACCTAAATTGTTGAGGTAGTTATTCCAAGCGACGAGGAAAGTGGCGGTGCCGTCGCCATTGAGTTTAAATGAAAGTCCGAACGGGCCGTTAACTCCTTTCGGATCATCAAAGTAAACCCGAAAAGGTTCAGCAAATGTACCATCGGTCTGTTTTTTAAATCCGTAAAAAGTGGTGGGTGGCGCGAATAAGCCGTTTGCTAAACCGCCGATCACCAGCCCAGGTAAGTGGCGAATCTTTCCGCCGACAATCGCCTGGCTGTGAAAGTCGGGGCGATAGGGGGCCGAGTAGGGGCCAATGGTATTAAAAATCAAATCACTGTTGCTGCGCCCAGCGCAGGAATTCAAATTGTAACCAACAGAATATAAAGGATCGTTACAAATACTCGTGATGCTCGGAATACCCGAAAAATAAAGCGGCCCATATTGCACAAATAGATACTGACCGTCAGGGGTGACCGTGACGCCGTCTTCGTAGCCGTCGGTGTTGACGTAATTTCCGGGGACGGCCATCGGTTGTCCGACGCCGGTTCCGTAGGTATCAAAGACGACCGCTTTTCGGCTGAGACTGACACCATCGACGGTAATTTGAACCGGATAAACTCCGGTCGCTGGAGGCGTCACGGTGAACGTATAATTGCCGTTACCCAGATCCGAAACCGCCGAAACTCCGCCTTTCGGAACAGAAAGAATCAGAGATTTTCCGGCGGTCGGAACCCCATCAACCGAAACTGTGACCGTGACGACAAACGGATCAAAACCCGTTTGTGGAACACGGGTCATGCTTAATTCTAAACTTGTTTGAGGCACGGCAGCCGGTGTTTCATCAGCCTTAGGCGTACAAGAAACCGCGAAAAGTGCCACGACTAAAAATGAAGCTAAAATGATCACAAACAGTTTCTGCGTCACTCGATTAGTGTATCCAGAAGCCCGCTGAATGAAAACGTCAAAACGTCGGATCTTATTTTGATAACTCAATTGTGGACTTTTAGCCGTCTGAAGCTCTCTTTTAACATATTTACCTGTCAATAATGACGACAGGTGAAAGTTAAAGGCAATTCCGCTATATTCTGAATCGCTTGAAAAAACTCTTTTTCCGGGGGAAAAATGAAAGCTTATATCTTAATAGCCGTCGCCATCTCATGTTTTTCTGCGGTCACTTTTGCCGAAGGTCGTAAAGCGACAAAAGAAGAAGTTAAAATGCTGTGTGCGGCTATTGACCAACAGATGGAAGACCAACAAATCGACATGGCCATTAACTACAAAAAATGCCTGAAATCAAAAATGCAATTTGTTACAGATGAAGAAGGAACAGTTATCATCGGTAAAGTTCCTTTTCGTGCGCCGAGCCGACCCGAGTTTATCAATGTTTGCATAGGCACAGTTGTTAACGCTGAAATTGACTCTCTATCAATCGACTGTTCTTTAAGTCAGCAACAACTCTAAGCTGCGTAATTGTAGCCGAGATGGATCACTCAATTGAAATTATCTGACTTAAAGTTTGATTATCCGGAAGAGCTGATCGCGACGGAGCCCCGCCGGCCATCGCGCGTGATGTGGGTTGAAAACAATCAATCAACAGAAATCACGGTTTCCGAATTGCTGGCTCGAATTCCCGTTGGAGATGTTCTCGTTATCAATAACACACGTGTTTTGAAGCGCCGCCTTTTTAGCGAAAACGAAACCGAAATTCTTTTTCTGGATCAAATATTCACCGAAAATAATTCAGGTCAGTCCAATCAGTGGAAGGTTCTTTTCCCGTCGAAAAAACTAAAAGTCGGGGAAATTGTAGATTTGCCGCGCGGTTTTAAAATGAAACTTCTTGAAAAAGGCCGCCCGCAAGTGGTTGAAGTCACGCCGCCTATCACTGAGAACGATTTTGCCGAGATGGCCGAACTGCCGCTGCCGCCGTACATTCAAAAGGCTCGTGAAGCCCGTCACAACGTTGTGGCGGATGAAAGCTGGTACCAAACTGCCTGGGCCGCGAAGCCGGGCAGCATGGCGGCGCCGACGGCCAGCCTGCATTTTTCACAATACGACATACAACAATTAAAAGCACGCGGCGTGCAGGTCATTGAGTTGACTCTGCACGTGGGGCTTGGCACTTTTCTGCCGGTTATAGTTGAAGACCTGAATGAACATAAAATGCACTCAGAAAAATACGAAATTTCAAAAGAAAACTGGCAACAAATAACCGACGCCAAAAGTAACGCTAAAAAAATATGGACCCTTGGTACCACCACAACCCGGGTCGTTGAAAGCATTGCGCGTACCGGTGAACTCTTCGGTGAAACGGACATCCTTTTGCAGGTGGGCAGCGAATTTAAAATTGTTGATCGGTTGCTGACAAACTTTCACCAACCTGAATCTACACTTTTAGCTTTGGTGGCAGGTTATTCAGACTTGCAAACGGTCAAAAAATGCTACGCCTGGGCCATTGAAAAACGCTTCAGACTTTTCAGCTACGGCGATCTGTCCGTTTGGATTAAATAAAATAGATTAAGTCTGTCGCGTGTAGCCTGCATCGACGACAATGTTTTGTCCGGTCATGCTATTGGTGTTTTGCAGAAACCAAACGGCGGCCGCGACTTCGTCGGCTTGAACAAACTGCTGCATGGCCACATTGTTCTGAATCAAATCATTCACAGCCTGCGGGTCTTGCCGCATTTTTTTATCCCACGAGCCACCTTCAACCCAGACAGGGCCCGGCGATACAGTGTTGATCCGGATTTTTTTCTCAGCCAAGGGACGCATCATTTGGTGCATGTAAGAAATTAACGCGGCCTTCGTTACGCCGTAAATAGCCGGCGTA
The DNA here is from genome assembly GCA_031429735.1 of Bdellovibrio sp. Classification (GTDB taxonomy): domain Bacteria; phylum Bdellovibrionota; class Bdellovibrionia; order Bdellovibrionales; family Bdellovibrionaceae; genus Pseudobdellovibrio. The sequence goes on from JANPAD010000038.1 coordinate 2,828, forward strand.
AACATTTTTTCGATAGCTGCAATTGATGACATGAGAACAATGTGTCCGTGATTTTTTTCGATAAAACCCAGCAAGTGATTGACCGCTGAAACCGCCGAAAAAAAATTAAGATCAAACATGCGTTTCCATTCCGCGATGTCGACCGTTAAATCACCGGGCGTTTTGCCCGAGCCGATATTACAAACCAGTAAATCTAAATTGCCGCCATGGTAACGGACCAGTTCGGCCGCTTGTTTAAGGCCTTCATCAGTTGTCATGTCGCCGATCAGTTCAATAGCTTTGCCGCCTTCACTCTGAATCTGCAGCATCACAGATGTGACGTCTGCTTCGCTACGGCCGTTCACGATGACCGTGTAGTTTTCACGGGCTAATTTCAAAGCAATATGTCGACCGATGCCGCGACTTGAACCCGTAACCAATGCGATTTGTTGACTCATGGTAAGCTCCTTTGCTAAGTCAATCACATGAAAAGTTCCGACTCAAGGCAAATGAAGCTAGGTGAATTCAAATTGCACAAAAAAAACGGGCAGGCTCGTCGTGCAACTTTTATGACGGCCCACGGTTCGTTTGAAACGCCAACGTTCATGGCGGTCGGTACCAAGGCGACTGTTAAGGCGATGACTCCTGAAGAACTCAAAGAGTGCGGTACACAAGTTGTTCTGGGTAACACCTATCACTTGCATTTACGCCCCGGTGAAAAGCTTATCAAAAAATTAGGTGGCTTGCATAAATTCATGAATTGGCACGGGCCCATCTTAACTGATTCAGGTGGCTTTCAGGTTTTTTCGCTTTCGGGTCTTCGCAAGATGTCTGAAGAGGGCGTCGAATTCAATTCCCATCTCGATGGCGCTAAACATTTTATTTCGCCCGAAAAAAGTATGGAAATCCAGATGGACTTGGGCTCCGACATCATTATGGCCTTTGATGAATGTCTCGGCTATCCCGCAACCGACGAACAAATTAAAAACTCGATGGACCTGACTCACAGGTGGCTGATCCGTTCAAAAAATGCCATGGTGAGACCTGAAAGCTTACTTTTCGGAATCGTGCAGGGCGGGTTAAGCCTTGAACACCGTAAGTATTCGCTGCAGCAGGTCACCAGTGTCGATTTACCCGGTTATGCCTTGGGCGGTTTTTCGATCGGTGAACCAATTCATCTGATGCACGAACTTTTACCCGACGTGGCTCCCTTGATGCCTGAAAATAAGCCGCGCTACCTTATGGGCGTCGGCACACCGTTGGATCTGATAATTGCGATTGATTCAGGTATCGACATGTTCGACTGCGTTCTTCCGACACGGGTCGCACGCAACGGAACTTTGTATACTTGGTCAGGCCGCATGAGCATCAAACGATTGGAGTATAAGGAAGATTCTGGGCCATTAGACCCTGAATGTGACTGTTATACGTGCAAAAACTATTCACGTGCTTATCTTCGACACTTGTTTTTAAGTGGCGAAATTTTAGGCTCACGTCTTAACACTATTCATAATCTGCATTTTTACATGACACTTATGCAACGTTCGCGTGAGGCCATCGAGCAAGATCGCTGGCCTGCATTTCGCGATGATTGCCTGACGCGTTTTGTAAGATCTGACAAACAAAGCTGAGCGAGCTTGATCTAAAATCCTTTTAAGTGTTCAATTTTACATTGAGTTTTTTTAATTAAATGACAGTTGAAAGGGTTATTTCATGATGAATTTACTTGTTTCGTTACTTACGGCTTCACGACCTGCTTGGGCACAAGATGCAGCCACCGCAGCGGCGGGCGCAGAATCAGCTCCAGCGTGGATGCAATTTGTGCCCTTCGTTTTTATTCTTGTTGTCATGTATTTCTTGGTGATCCGACCGCAAGCCAAAAAACAAAAAGAAGCCCAGTCGTTTCTATCTGCACTTCGCGTCGGTGACCAGGTTATTACGCAATCAGGTATCCTCGGCCGAGTTACAGCGTTAACTGATTCAATTGCAACGCTCGAAGTTGCTAATCAAGTTCAAATGAAGTTCTTACGAGCTCAGATTTTAATGTCGCAAGCAGCACTGCAAGCAGCGAAGAAAGAAGGAAACTAAATGGAAAACTTACGTACGCGCACATGGTTTTCAGTTATTGCGATCGTTTCAGCCCTTATCTTTGTTGTTCCTAATTTTATAGACACAAGTAGCATGAAATGGTGGCCGGGCGGGAAGCTTAATTACGGTCTTGATATTCAGGGTGGTCTGCACTTGGTTATGGGCGTTGATGTTGATGGAGTTGTTTCAACTTCGGTTACTCGTCAAACTCAGGTTTTGGCTTCAGAATTTTCTAAAGACGGTTTTGCCGTTAAGAGCTTTGAAACTTCACGCGCTAAAGAGGGTAAATTCTCCATTGTTGCGGCAACTGCTGAGGATGCAAAAAAAGTTGAAGCCCTCGTTCAAAAAAATTATCCGGCGTCATTGCAGGTTGTTAGCGCTTCCGGTGAAACAGTCGAAGTTAAATATTTCGATGCTTACTTGCTTGAGCAAAAACAAAACGTCATCCGCCAGGCCATTGAAACGATCCGTAACCGGATCGATGAATTCGGTGTATCAGAGCCTTCAATTACTCAGCAGGGTTCTGATCGTATCTTGATTCAATTGCCGGGCATGGCCGATGCTGAAAAAGCTAAGCAGTTGAT
>JANPAD010000039.1:0-12242 GCA_031429735.1 Bdellovibrio sp.
ACCATCAAAAGAAACACGAACTACTTTAAATTATTCCGATCAGCAAAAAAAACTGATCCTAAATTTAGTTGCGAAAGACCCGGGCTTAGCCAAAGAGCTTTTAAACAATTTGTTTGAATTCGAAGATATCATCGATCTAGCTAAAGCTGATTTTAAATATTTGTGGTTTGAGATTCCGCGCAAGGTTTGGCATTTGGCTTTACGCGGGGCCAGTGACTCGCTCTTGATGTTTGTTAGAACATGCCAGACCCAGCGCGCCTTTGACGAACTTATGTCGGATTTGAAACTGCTAGGGCCGCAGCCTAAATCAAAAGTTCTTGAAGCTCAACACGAGATCGTTAATCAAATTCAAGCATTGGCCAAGCAGGGGCGCATACAGATTCTAAAAAAATAGTCTAAGTTGCGACGTTAAGGCGCATCGCCGTTAAGTTCAAAGTAAAAAATCAAATAGGTTCGACAGCGGCAGCAAAATTGCAAATTTAATTAAGTCAGTTAATGAACTGTTCGCTAAGATTGATTCGTCCGCCTGAATTTGTCCTTTTGCAATAATGCGGTTTGAATGCTTAAAACGTTTCGCGATGCTGGCGCGCATGTCGGCGGCCAGTTCGGGATTATTGCGGCACACGAAAAGTAACTCAGAATTCAAATTAGCTGAACGTGGATCAATGTTATAAGTACCGATCATCACGGTCTTGCTATCGATGACCGCGCGCTTGGCATGCGTACCCCAGCGGCCCTCGGAATGGCTGCTGTGACCCTCGACCGCTTCGCCGCGGAAAGCGTAAAGAGACAGACCGGTTGCGGCCAGCTGGTTTTCGTTAAGATAAAGTGCGGCCACGGCGTAGCTTGCGTCAGTTGAATAAAGGCTGTTTGTGAGAACGCTCAAACTTACTTTTCTGTTGTGGAGGTCTTGTAAAATTTCGAGACCGCCGTTTTTCATGATGAAGTAGGGGCTTTCGGCCCAAATTTCGTTTTTGGCCTCGGAAAGAGTTTTAACGATGGTATTGAAAACCTTGCGGCTGGACTCGTTGTGGCCGGGAAGGTCTGTCACGAAAGTGAGGTCGTTGCATTCGCGGTCGATACCCGCCGCATAGTTTTTCGCACCGACGTCGTTAATCTTGGATAAAGTCGCCGAATCTTTTTCATTTGTTTCAAGAAAGCTTGCGACCTGCTGTTGAATAACCGGTTTTTTGGTCAACGCGTAACTATCGCTATTTGTAGTTAAGTCTGAATTCCAATACAGATTAAAACTGTTGACGACACTTTTAGTGATGGGCCCACGCACTTCAATATCACTATCGAGAAAATTATAGGTTTCGCCTAAATCAAAGTAGTCGTTTGCGATATTGCGTCCGCCGGTCACAAGACTTTCATCGTCGACAATCAGAAGTTTTCTGTGGCTGCGGTGCTGACTGCTGACGATGCGGTAAATGGCCGAGGTGTTATAATAGCGCACTTCGATACCGTGCGATTTCATAAAATGGGCGTAAGCCGGTTTCAACTGAAAGACCGGCGCAGAAAAATCGACGAGCAATCTGATCTTAACACCTTGGTGAGCCCGTTCGACTAAAGCTTGCGTGAGGAGTCGACTGGCCTGATCAATGTCATAAATAAAAAATTCAAGTTCGATCGTTTTTTTTGCGCCGTGAATAAGGTGTAGACGTTGATACAGCGAAGCCATGCCGTTATCAATCAGCCGCATTTTATTTATTTCTTTTGAAGTGACTTCGGTCGTGTCAGGCGGCGAATGCGTGCTTTCGGCCATTCGGCGGAGGGCCCAAAGCCCTCCGGCAGTGATCAGATAAACTGAAACAAGGAGCGCTACAAGTGTGAGCGCTAAAAATTTAAACTTGTTTCGGCGAATCCAAATTTTCATTTACTGAGAAACAATATCTTTTTTCGTGCTGGCGGCGATCGTCATCAGTTCAGCTTTTTCTTGAGCCGGAACTTTGAATTTATCGAGGGTAACTGAAAGAATTTCGGCGATGGCGTCAAATTCTGAAGACTTAATTTTCATACCCTCATGTGCAGACTTCATATCAAGGCCGTTGTAGGCTTTCGGACCACCGGTCGCCATGGTGATAAATTTAACCAGTTGTTCTTTTAAGTGAGGCACATTTATATTTTTGAATTGACCGTCTCTGAAAAAGTTCACGCGTTTATCGCCGGCTGCCGTATTCACGAATGAATCAATCACCGCTGTAATGGCGGGGGCACCGCCAAGACGCACGAACAAACTGTCTTTAGCCGCAGGTTGAGTTGTTGGCACAGCCGCTCCGGCTTTTGGCGGAGTTGCGGATTTAGCAGCCGGCTCAGGATTGCCTTGGTCATCGACTTCAACGATGGCGGCTTTAGTTGTGGCCACTAAGGTCATAAGCTCATTTTTTTCGTTGGCCGGAACGTTGAATTTATCAAGAGCTTTAACCAGATCTGCAGCCAAAGCATCAAATTCAGATGCTTTGATTTTCATGCCGGCGTGGGCTGCGGCCATGTCTTTACCACTGTACTTAACCGGTCCGCCGGTCACCATTGAAATAAAGTCAGTTAACTGGCCTTTAAGAAACGGCACATCCATACCTTTAAATTTGCCGTTACGGGTAAAATTAACTTTCGGGTTAACCGCTGCAAGATTCACAAAGTGATCAACGACTGCGGCAATCGCACGTTTTTCACCGAGGCGCTGATACAATGTTTTTGAATCGTCAATTTCAACCATCTGCGCTTTGGTTGAGGCGACAAGAGTCATCAGTTCAGCTTTTTCTTTGGCCGGCACATTGAATTTATCAAGCGCTTTAACTAAATCGGCTGCTAAGGCATCAAATTCAGATGCTTTAATTTTCATGCCGGCGTGGGCTGCAGCCATGTCTTTGCCGCTGTACTTAACCGGTCCACCGGTCACCATTGAAATAAAGTCAGTCAGTTGTCCTTTAAGAAATGGTACATCCATGCCTTTAAATTTACCGTTACGGGTAAAATTGACTTTCGGGTCAACAGCCGCAAGATTGACGAAGTGATCAACGACTGCAGCAATTGCGCGTTTTTCACCGAGGCGTTTGTAAAGTGAAGCGGGCTTGTCTTGAGCCTGAGACGCTGTTGCAATTGATAGAATAACCGCTACATTTAGAAAAAAGTTTGAAATCATAGATGCTCCTGCATGATGTTAGTAAACATTATAGTATGTACTTGAAAATGTATTGCAAGCGACTAATGAGTTTGTGCCGCGCCCGCGAACGATATTTTAGGCCGATCGTGAGGATTAATTAGGAAATGTCGTGATCGGGTTCGGTCGCATTCAAAATATCTTGGGCCTGCCAATGCGGAAGATCTTCAACAACTGATGCCAGCATGGTTTCAAGATAGGCCTCAGCCATGTCACGGTTTTCAGGATCTGAAACTCCGTTTGCGGTTTCGCGCCATTCGGGCCAAAGCGCCAAGCGGCTGCGCAAAGCGGTGGTGAACAAGTCAATCCAGGTCGGCGCAGTGAACGTGAAGTTGAGGGCCAAGGCTTCAGACTGTGCTTCGGTGGAATGCCAATAACCCCGTGGCACAAACAGCACCGAACCCGGTTTCAAAACCACTGTCTGAGCCTCATCAGGCATTTGCGTTGGCAGGTCGTCTTCGAGATAGCTGTCTAGTTCCGGGTCAGGGGTTGAGCCCATCGTGTGCCGGGTCATGGGGTTTTTGACGTGATGATTCGGAGCCAGACGCCAGGTTTTTGTTCCATGAACTTGCAGAACAAAATTGATGTTCTGATCAAAGTGGGGAGCCGTGCCTTTGCCGTCTGGCGTGGCGTAAACCAAACAGCGGCTGTGGGTCTGTGACGAAAGGCCTAAATCGAATCTTAAAACTTCAAGCCAGTTTTTCAATACCGGCGACAAGGGTTGAACTTCATTAAACAAAAGACCCATGCCATTCTTAAATAACTTCGCGGCATCTTTTGAATTGCTATCAATTGAACTAGATTCATCACGCAAGTCGGGTAAGTGAGCCTGAATCGGCTGCGACCAAGCTGCCAATAGGGCTTCCAGAGAAGCTAAAAATGGCAAGTCTGTTAAGGTCTTTAGAGAACTTGAAGGATCGTGTCCATGATGAACCACCAGAGGTTCGTTCGCGGCATACTTGGCGGCGAATTCTTCGGTCGAATGCGGGTGAATAAGTGCGGCCAATCCAGTTTTCATTTTTGAATCCTTATCGAACGATGATTTGTACATCATGGATGAAACGGCTGAATAATTCCAGAGTTAAAGCGTGGTCTTGAGTAAATTATGGGCAGAAACGACAGATCCAATAGATTTACAAGTTGATCTGTCTTCATTTCAGATCAAGACTGATTTTCATGAAGCCAAGTCTAAAAGTTTATGAATATAACAAATGCAGTACCTGTCAAAAAGCACTGAAGTATCTTGATTCGAAAAAAATCCAATATACTCAAATTGCCATTGTCGACCAGCCGCCGACCGTTAGCGAATTGAAACAAATGCTGAAATACCTGAAAGCCGATGGCGGTAGTTTTAAGAATTTATTTAATACCTCGGGCGTACAGTACCGTGAGTTGAATATGTCTGAAAAAATAAAAAACGGATTGACCGAAGAGGAAGCCATCAAGCTGCTGAGCCAAAACGGCAAATTGATCAAGCGCCCATTTTTACTAATGGGCAGCGACGGTGTGGTGGGTTTTCAAGAAGAAAAATGGAAGAAAATAATATGAAAAAATATTTCTTAGTAGCTTTCATGCTTGTTTCATTTCAGGGCCGGGCCGATTCAGCAGATCAGATTAAGCTGCTGAATCACTTCAGAGTGTTCACTCAAAAAAGCGGCGCCTTAGTGCCCACTCCGGTCAGTGATCGGCAAGACCTCTCGATTGAATTTGCAATTCCAATTAACGACGAACCGACCATCAAAAAAGTCTATAACCGAGTGTTCGATAACGGAGATTTTAAAACTCAGTTTGAAGTTTATTTTTTCAACCAGAATAGTGAGCGCTATCTTTCACAACAGATCACTTTAACACTTAAAAATGAAATCGTTGTGAAGTGCACATCTTATTTCGGCACCGATCAAAAAATGCTGGTGCCGGGCGCTTGCGCGGGTTCAAAAGACGGGTCTTTGTACGGCGTTTCTGTTTTTAGAGGCCTGCTGTAAAAGAATATCTCAAACTGAGAATTTGACTTCAAAAACGAGACCCCATTTGCTTCTTCGATTAAGATAAACCAAGGGACGGGGGATACCTATGAGATACAGTCTGTTTGTCATGGTGCTTTTTTGTTCGCTGATGTCGTATTCAAAAAATAAAATTATTTTTAATGTGCCCAATCCGACAATTGGCAAGTCACCTGATCTTTATATTCTGACCGATTATAAAAAAGGAATTTACAGCAAGCGATTCATTGAAAATGAAGTCGTCTCGTTCGCCAGTACGGAAGAATACATCGTGTACAGCACAAAAGAAGGAAAGTTGTACATGATTAAAGACTTTGAAAGCTATTCTAAGATTTTGATTACAGAAAACCTCAACGGATTTCGTATTCATCAAAACACTCTTTTTTACGAAACGGTTGCCCGAAACACAAAAACTCTTTGGTACATAAACGATTTTAAAAATCTTAAAGCTAATGAAGTGATGCAAAATTACGTTAGTTTTGATTTGGATCAATAGGACGGTGAACGAGTTGCGTGCTACTCGGCCAGCGAAATCAGCTGCGTGTTTTGATAATAACGACTTAAAATTTGTTGATAAGTCAGACCTTTGCGGGCGTAAGCGTAGGCACCCCATTGGCTCATGCCGATGGCGTGGCCAAAGCCGAAGATCTTAATTGTGAACTTGTCGTTCACGAGCGGGCCGAACTCAACGTAGCGATTGCCGCGGTAACTTTGATTCAAGACATTATTGGTTTGTGCCGCATTTAAATTAAATATCTTGCCGGCCACCTTCGTCGTGATTTGCGTGACACGTTGTGAAGCATTGGTTTTCAGAATTGATATTGATTCGGCTTTAGAGGCCACATTAATGATAATTTTATTTGCTTTCAGTATGCGCTGCCAAGGCAATCGGCCTAAGAGCACTTGGCGTGTGCCGCCCGGCAAGTCGCGAACTTCAGGGGCATCTTCGATAGGTTGAAGATAAGGTAAGTCTACCCCCCAGCAATCTTTTGACGAGCACGTAAAGCCGCCGGAATTCGCCGAAAAGACCGCTAAAATCACTTCATTATTATGTGTTAGAATTTGTCCGGCTGTGGCTTGAACAAGGGCTTTGCTGGATTCATTTAAAAAGCGGATTCCCGAGTAAAACTGATTTGAAGTTGTCGGAACAACATCCCATTCGCGTGTTGTCGCCTTTCGTGAAGATATGATGGAGTTAAGTCCGTACGAGCGCGCGGCAACGGCTTGGGCCTTAACGGCTTCAGTCGCATTTTCAGCAGGGTCACTCCACTTTTGTGGAACTTCCGATGGCGTCACTGAGGTTATGTAATCTTCAAGATAAACGAAATTAACTAAGTGCCATGTGCTGACCACCGCGCCGGCTTGGTTTTTGACTATGGTTTTCATGAACACAAAACTGCCGTCAAATTTAAAATAACCATCGGTTTTGTGTGCAGACTCTTTAAGGCCAGTCATGACCGTACCTGAGCCGGGTACATTTGGGATAACTTCAACTTTGGCTAAAACTGAAACTTTTTTATCATCGATAGAGATAGTTTTAAGAGTGAGGTCGAATTTAACTTTTGCACCGGTGCCCAAAACTTTTTTGGTGGCGAGATCGATGACCTGCAAACCTTTGTCGTTGCTGAGGGTCAGTTTTTTTTCATTGAAGTTCGCTACGTATGGATCTTGGACAGGCGTATCGTGATTGAAAATCGGAAACAGACGAACACGCATGACATTAAACGTCGGTTTAGATTCATAACGAGGAGATTCTCCGGGTTCAGTGGGTGCAACTGGCGGTTCCGGAACCGTCGGGTCACTTGAAATTGGTGGTTGAGGTGGAAGATCCGGTAGAGCTGGAGCTGGAGGTTCGTTTGAAGGTGGTTCAACCACCGGTGGTTCAGTTGCGGGAGGCTCTGTGACCGGAGGTTCTTGTGGAGGGGGCTCAGTGTTGGCAGGAGGATCTAGTTTGACAGGCGGATTTGAAATGCCGGGTTCTGAAGGCTCGCTTTGAATCGGTTTAGTATTTATATCGACCGGCTTGTTATTAACACCGGCGTTGTAATCTTGTTTGAGCCGGCCTAAATCATCGGGGGTTACATTAGGCATAAATTCGGGACGCGGAGCTGAATTCTGCACAGGATCCTGAAAAAAAATTCGAGTTTGTCCGCAACCGCTCAACAGGAGCATGATCAAAGCAAAAAAAGCTGCAGAATAAAGACGAGCGAGTGCATTAATCACAATGCTGAAAATAGTTGATAAACGGCACTATTTCAAATGCGTCGTGTTTTTTTAACGCGGCTTGAAAAAAATTCATGATTGTTTGATTGAGAGTGGTTTTTGAAAGGCTGAGGTGAAATGTGGCGAATCTAATAACTCAGTTGCAGGCCGAGCAGAAACAAACTTTGTTTGTAGGTGCGGTCATCGGTCGTCGTATTGTAATTTGAGCGGTTGTCAGTGTAGCTGGCCTCGCTGTAAAAACGCAGATACTTGCCGGCCACCAGGCCCACTTCAAGATCTGCAGAGCTTTTAAAGTCAGAACGTTTTGTGGTGGTGGCGGGGGCGCGCGCATAACTTTTGGCCTCTAAATTCGCTGAAAATGAAAAATCAAAGTTTCCGGCATAGAGAGTATAACCGATATTCAGGCCGCCGGTTTGATAGCTGGAAGCCAGAGTGGCGGTGTCTTGATAGCGGAAATTAGCCGTGTAAAGACGGTAAGTGGTTTTTGAGCTGCTAAAATTCTGTGTGTAAGAAAGCTGAACTTTGGTTTGCGCGCCGGTTAAATAAGAGTAGGCCGTGGTTTTATTTTTGATATTCGTTGAAAGCAGAGTAATGCCGAAATAATTATCACCGTATTTATATGTGTAATCAAAACTCGCGCCGGTCTGCTCAGAAAAAATATCACTGCCGTAACTGTCTCGAAAAAATTCAGGTGTTATTTTAATTCGTGCATTTTCGAGGTAATAGGCCAGCGGTACAGTAACGTCATGATAGTTATAATTCAGAGAACTCTGTTTGTCGTAACGGCTTTGCAGATAGGCGTAATCAAGTTTGATGTCGTAGTCAGCCGCATAAAGCGCCAAGACGTCCACCCCGACACGCATTTGCGTCTGCTGATCGACGGTGACAGTGGTTGATGTATTTTCGTTGGTAGCTTCGGGGTTGCTATTGTTGCCACGGCTGTAATCGAAAAAAAGTGAAAGCCGTTTTTCATTTTTCTGCGTGCGAGGGGATTCTTCGTCTTCATCGCGCGGCAAATTAAAAGATTCTGCAAACAAACGATTTTTATAAGCTAAAATACGCTCTTTAAATTTAGTCGGAACATCTGTTAGTGAGAGTGAAGACAAAATATCTTTAGCCTCATCAACACGGCCAATGGCTTCAAGGGCTTGAGCTTTATAATAGACCGCCGCGGCAGTCAGGGGTGATTGAAGTGTTATGACTTGATCATATTGTTCAATGGCGGTCGTGTAGTTTTTGTCTTTATGCAAAAGCACGCCAAGATTGAAATGGTTCAGCGCCAAATTCGGTTCGTCTTGAGTTTTTTGTTGCCAGTATTCAAGGCTTTGATTCGGTTGTGCGGCGGCCGGCGAAGCTGTCGTCTCAGCCTGCGACCATGTCCCGATATAAAGCATCATTAAAATAAGACCCGTTTGTATTCGCATAGAAGCATTAGGATAGCTGATCAAAAATAAAATGGAACTATTTTCTTTATTGATTCGTCTTGTGACCAAGAGAGGTTATTTCAACTTAAACATTTAAAGAAAGAAGGAATTTGTGAATAAAGAAAAAGTCATTCTGGTCTTGGCTGTATTAATCGGCACAAGCCAAGGCTACGCCGGCCGTGAAGATTTCAACCGCCCTTCAGAAGAACTGCGCAGTGCCATTGCCACAGCAGCCACTTCATTAGGTTATGATTTATCAACTGATGATGGGCGAAAGCAATTTGGTGATTATCTGAAAGCGGCCCGTGATAAAAGCGCCACTGCAGCCGGGGCTGACATGAATACGGATGAAGGTCGCAAAGCCTATATGCAAACAGTGAAAGCGCATCGCGAAGAAGTGGCCAAAGCCCAGAATTTTGATATGACGACTCAAACGGGCCGAGAATCGCTGGAGAAATATCTGGTTTCAAACGGCGAATATGCTTCTATGATGCCACCGGGCCGTGGCGGCCGCGAACGTCCTTCGCAAAGCAACGGAAGCAATTCAGAGAGCGGTCCGGACGCACCTTCAGATTCAAATGCAGCGGCTTCAAACGTGAGTTCATCGCGCTCTCCCGGGCAACGCCGCCGATAACGCAGGTCACAACGGGAGTTGCAAAAAAACCGTTCAACAATTGCTGCAACTCCCGTTACAATTGAGGTCGCGTGAACATGACAGAACTGTTTAAGAGAATTTCAAAAGGCGATGAAAAAGCCGTCAATGAATTGGTTTTGCTGACAAAGCAAAATCTTTTTCAGTTTTGTCTTCATTTAACTCGCGACCGACAACTGGCTGAAGATATTTTGCACGACACTTACATCAAAGCCTTGGCTTCTTTTTCACAACTTAAAAACCCTGAAGCGGCGATAGGTTGGCTCAAACGAATTGCGCGGAACCTCCATTTGGATTACATCAAAATGGCTTCGACCCGCAATGAAAAGTCCGTCGAAAACCCGGAAGATTTCGGTTTGCAAAGTAGCCAACCGGCCACCGGCTTGCAAATGGATGTCATCAAAATTTTGCATAGCATGACTGAAGAAGAACGTCTCATTTTAACCCTGATCGATATACAAGAATGTAGTTACGAAGAAGCCGCTGTTATTCTGGATTTGCCGGAAGGAACAGTTAAATCGCGTCTATTTAGAGCTCGCGCCAAATTTTCTGAGCTTTATGATGGAACAAAAAAACAGACTCGCTCGTCTTAGAGAAGGAAGGACTACGTATGGAACATGAAAACGACAACAATCCAAATTCTGATTCTTCCGCAGGCCTTAAAGCTCTACGTTCGCTTAAGCATGTATCGCCTGAGCCTTCGCCCTTTTTAGAGGCGCGTGTGGCCGCTCACTTCCGTGAAAATCTTAAAACAAAACAAAGGTCCATCTGGATGCCGCTTTTTGGTGGAGCCCTGGCATCGGCTTTTGTTCTGGTGCTTGCTTTTAGTTTTATGCTGAGATCACGATCGGTGCCGGCCGTGACTGATTACTTGGTCGGTCAAGATTATGTTATTCGCATGGATATCCGTGCTTTGAAAGAAACTCCCATTGCTTACGCCGAAGTGGTTTTACAAGGGGATAATGTGAATTTTTCATCGGGTAAATTTGCCTCAATCAGCCAGCAAAGAAAAATTGTTATATCTTGGGATTCTTTGGTTGAAAAACAATTTTTGCCAATCGTTTTAAAAGCGATGAGCGGCGGTAAATCTAAAGTGGTTGTTAATTTTTATGATGCCGAAAATAAACTTGTCAATTCACGAGACCTCGACTTAAACTTCAAGGGCGGGTGAGTATGAAAACGAAGTCTTTCACAATTGCTTTAATTCTTCTTTGCACGGGCTTAACAGCTTCGGCGCAAGATGTTTTTATGGCGACCAGTGAAGACTTGAAAGAATTCGACAACCTGATTTCGAAAGAAAAAGCTCCACCACCACCACCGGCAGTTAATGCGGGCGCACCCGTTAACGGAATTCCTCCGGCTAACACCAAAAGAAAACAAACAGGTCAGCGTGACCGGTTTCAGGGAAACCGTCCTGGCGGAAGTCGACCCGCGCAGCAACCTCCGCCACCGGCAGGAACTGAACCAGGTGGCGGCGGGCTTCCACCTCCGCCGCCACCACCTCCACGCTAATTTTTTATTAGCATAATTTAGTAAAAAGAAATATTTTGAAGACCTGGTGTTCACTCCAGTGACTTTATATGTCACATCTCATTTTGAGACACTTCAAGTGAAGTATATTGCTGATGTTAGGCATAGGCCGTGCATTAAGCAAGATGAGGTGTTTATGTTCAAACAACTACTTATTATTTTAACTGCTTTTTTTTCTATTCAATCGGCAGTGGCCTCGCAAATGTCTGTGGAATTATCTCAGTGTTTAGGTTTAAAAAGTCTTTCACAGCAGCACGAAGCATGGAAATCTGATTTTCATCGTTTTAAAGTGGATGATTCGCTTAGTTTTAATGCCCGTTTTGAACTTTCAAAGGCGAGTACTAAAATAATTTTAAACAGACTTCAGCAAGTGCAAGAAATTGCAAGTCTCGAAGGTGAAAATGCAGAATTTATTCAGGACACTTCGCGGTTTTTAATGGATTTAGAAGCAGGTTTTGTGTCACGCACAATGGCGCTTTCGTTAATGACGTTAGCTCTTCCAAAGTTTGAAATCGCACTTGATCTTGCTTTTGAAAAAGCTCAACAGAACAATCACTCGTGCGTCATCAATTCTCAGCAGTGAATGTTTAATTTCATCTAACTGGTTTCGGAGTAAATCTGTATGTCCGCTAAATTACTTCTTTTGTCTGTTTTTTCTCTGCTGGGCGCCGCCTTATTGGACGAAGCTCAAGCAGTGAGACCGCATCAGGCCCGGCATTTGGCAGCTGAACAATGCAGTTACGGCATTCGCGATTTTGGCCGAGATTTTTTAAACGCTGCTAGCTTTACGGCCGGTAACGTAGACGCATGCAACACTAATCCGGATGGTTCATTCAATATCAGTTGTGAAGAAGTTCAAAAAGCCGACCGAGAGGCCTTTAACTCACATTACGATTACACGCTTGATTCTAACAATTCGAGTTTTATTAACTGCTCGCGCATTAATGCTCCTGAAATTTTAGAACGGTTGCAATTGCAAGATATGGCCAAGGCAACGGCCGATGCGCTCAATTGTAATATGGCTTTTCTGAATGTGTTTGATAAGCAGCCCATAACTGCCGAAGTGGCGCGCCTGAAGTCTTCTGCTCTTGAAGCGTTTCGGATGATTCGTCAGGATCTTCAGAAAAATTTGACAGAAAAATCATACGCGGTTTCAGACATGGCTATGCAGCGTTCAGTCTGTCATCGCGAGCCGGGCGACGGCGGCATTTTACCTTTGAATTGCACGTCCGAAGAAGCTCTTAGAACCGAAC
>JANPAD010000040.1:0-3287 GCA_031429735.1 Bdellovibrio sp.
ACTTCAAATGCAGTTGATGTATTTGGGGCTTGAGTCTTTGTATCAGGACGACGCCACCGAGCGCGAATTCGGGTCACTCACAATGTCACTCACCAAAAGAGAATTTGAAGACATTAAGTTCAAGCTTCGGCAGATGCGAAAAGCTCTGCACAAAGAAAATGCAATTGCGCGTATGAGCTCAAAAGGTGAGCGAGTTTATCAGATGAACTTGCAGCTGTTTCCGGTCAGTAATCCGACCCGAAAACCGAACTAGTTTTTTAGTTTCGCAGTGCGTTTGCCTAAATTGTAACTGCCCCATATCAATCATCTAATAAAAGTGAAACCAGGACTAAAGTGCATATTTGACACGGGAAAACCCTGTGATATGTGGAAAAGTCTGTTGATTTGGTTGAAAACTCTCTCGTAAAATCGATTTTTAAACGCAAGTTTGATTGGCCAGCACCGTTAAGCATGCGGCGTGTCAATAGTTACAATTAGCCTCGGAAGACTCTCATTTTTTTCAGAGTGTTGTTAAAAAGTGAAATGGACTGAAAAATTTAGAGTCAAAACTCAGTCGTGCTTTTGCTAAAAACTAGGGCTGTAAGCAAGTTCATCTATGTCTGTCTGGCGAGCAATTTATGACGAACTTTTTAACGGTTTCTTTGCAAGTCTGTCTTAAAGTTTTTCACGTCTTCAACTTCAGTGAACCGTTTTGCGACACTCGTCTTTTTTAAATATTTAAATTTCATATCGTGAACGAAAATAGATGAAAGAGGAATTTGTGAAAAACATGCGCACAGTCATTTTTATTTTATCAGCCTGCCTTATGATGGTTTATAATCTGAGCTGCGCCCACGTCAGTGTTGGCGAGAGCGCTGGAATGGGCCTGGGCTATGAACAAACCAATGAACCAGCGGTGCCTGAAGACACCTTAGAGCCTATCACGCGCAATTCCAAAGAGTCCGACGTTAAAATGAGCCACACTAAAATAATTGTACAACCGGTGGTCCGAAAAATTGCGTCAGAAAACTAATTCAGTGAAATTTATTTTTTGACGGAAGTCTCGGCCAGTGTGCGACGAGCGATGGCTAAGTTGTTTTGAGCTGCGGATGATTCCGGGTTTATTTCAGCCGCTTTTTCAAGATACGAAACCGCAGCCTTAAAATCTTTTAAGCCGTAATAAACATTGCCCAGTCCGATATGGGCAATCAAGCTTTGCGGCCATTTTTTAAGAACAGCAAGGTAAGCTTGTTTGGCCTCATCAAGTTGACCTGTTTTTTCGAAGGCAGCCGCGGCCTCTAAGTGAGAAATCTCGGGTGCCGTAGCTGAAAGTTCGTGGGGCTTTAAAATAACCAGCCCCCAGTAATCGGTCAGCTTCCAAGAAAGTTCAAATTCAGCCATGTCGATTTCTTCGTTGGCTTTAGGGCCTGAGTGCATCGTCAAAGTTTTTTTGTCGTAGTTATAGCCTGTAACTAAAGCGTAGTGCCACTGCGGAAGCCAAGCTAGGCCCAAGTTTTCAAAAATAATAACAACGTGCCCAGCCTGCAGTTCGCTCAGCAAAGATTCGTAACCTTTGATGGTGACGGCGGTTAGGCCCTGACGACGGGCTGCTGAAATCATGTCGGTTTGCAGACTGCCTTTTGATTTTTCATTATAAACTTGCGAAGTGATTTGGTTTAAATCGGCCGGTTGTCCGGCGGCTTGAATGGCCATTGTTAAAGTGGCCGGTCCGCAATGGCCGGCCGTTTGTTCAATGAAGGGAGCAATGTTTTGCACGCTTGGTTTAAAATCAGAACGGACGGTCCCTTTGAAGAGAGCGTCCGTTTGTTTTGTGGTTGAAGCACAACCGCAAAATATCAATACTGTCAGTATCCAGAAATACTTCAGCATGATTCTAATTAAAGTCGTTTAACCAAGAAGATAATCAGAACAACCAATAAGATAGCCACCAAGATGTCGCCACCATATTGAGCTTGGTCTATTTGTGTTGAAAGACTTTGTAATTCTTGATTCGACAAACTGGCTACGCGCATTTTGGCTTCATCAGCATTGAGACCTTGAGAAACTAATTTCTTTTGAACATCGTCTTTATTTAAGAAGTTCAAAACTTTAGTTTCGGTCTGCTGACGGTTGAATTCTTCAACAACTACAGAGGTCGGAACCATTTGTGTTGCTTCGTTCATTGCGACTTCGGCAAAGGCGACGTTGGGTAAGTGAGAAAGGCATAAAGACAGAACGGCGATAATTACATTACGATATTTAGTCATGTTGAAGTGACTCCTTGTTAAGTTCAGTCTGCGTTAAATGCGTGGCGCTGTGTTCAAGGGCCCGTGAAGTTATCGCAACAAAGGACGATTTGTGCCTTTGTCGGTTCTGCGGCTGTAGCTTTCCAAGCTGCCTAAAAATTAAGACAAAATCTCCGGTGAGACGTCTTAAATGGCCCTGTACGGGCCGTTACCGGTTGTGTTCACTCACAACCCAAGTTAATACTAAAAGTCTGTTCTTAGCGGGGGTGACATGGTTTCGACGTGGGCGCTGAAGTAAGAGGAGCATACCGGGGCGTACGAGGTCCTCGATAAAAACGTGCAAACTTGTATTATCTAACGATAATTACGCTTTAGCAGCTTAGTCTGCTTTCGGAACCTGGGTGAGTCGCCGATGTTGATTCAGGTTTCGTAAATAATGTCGGATCGCTCCTGCGGGTTTTCTCCAGCAGTAGGAGTTAAGAGTTACTGGGGGAATGTTGGCGGATATTTTGTTCGTAGAAGCTCCGCCAACATATAAAATACGAACTAAGTATGTAGCGCCTTTCTATGGATCACTTGCGGACCCGGGTTCGATTCCCGGCACCTCCACCATTTAGTTAATGATTTCAAATACTTAACTGTATTTACCCCGGTCCCGAGGGACCCTCTGGGCTGGGGTTATTTTAGATGATTGGCAGCGCGGAGTTTAGCTTCAGTTCCTCTTAACCGAAGAGAGGAATATATGGCTTTACAGGTAAAACCACGAATTCATAAGGACGGCAGGGTCTATCGACTGGCGGTGGTCATTGATCACGGCACCGATAAAAAGACCAAGAAGGCTAATAGGGAATACATTTACCCGAAGGTCGCTGAATATCACACTTATGGCTTTGATCCGATGTGGCCGCTGCAAAAGGCCCGTGAGCGGCTGAAGCAAGTCCAAGCTCAAGATAAAGTCGAGCGAATCAATAATCGTAAAGCCAAAGCACAGGTCCGCATTCGTGAGCGAAAGCTTGTCGATTCTGCTTATCTACCCGAACAACTTTGTCGGGACTTTGAAGT
>JANPAD010000041.1:0-9538 GCA_031429735.1 Bdellovibrio sp.
CATACTGAAATCAGCACGGCGGCGGGTAAGTTTAAGGCGATCAAGCTTAAAGCCGAAATTTACTCTAGAGGCAACCTCGCCAAAGCCTCTGACTTTTACCTCTGGTTATCTGATGACGACCGCAAGTACTTGCTACGTATCGAAGTTAAGTTACCGATCGGAAGCCTAGTTTCGGAAGCTACTCAGATTTCACCAGGTCAACCTTAGCTGATGAAAAAAATGAATTTGGTTATTCAAACAGCTTTTTTGGGTGATCTGATTCTGTCGATTCCTCTTTTTCAAAAAATTAAAAGTTTGTTTCCGGATCAAGAGCTGGGTGTCGTTTGCAAAAGAGGCCTCGGTGAATTTTTATTGCACGAAAAAATAGTTGATCAGGTTTACGAGGTCGAAAAATCTAATCGTGCGTCTTACGTAGCGGCCTTGAAGAAAATAAATCAACATCAGGTGCAGAATCTGTACTGTGTTCATCGCTCAACGCGCAGTCTGCTGATGGCCGCGCAAATTAAAGCTGAAAAGCGCATCGGTTTCAATTCGTTTTTGGGCTTCTGGGTTTTCGATGACTGTATAGACTTTCTTGATGAAGCACCCGAAGCTATTCGTCAGTTTAAAATTCTTGAAACAACTGACCTGCAAGTGCGTGAACTTTTTTTAAATCAAGACTTCAGCCGCTACAACGATGTCCGTGAAACGCCACCGATCGAATTTGCGTTCGCACCGCTTTCGTCTTCATTGCGGGCTTCAACCAAGTCATCAAATCGGGTGGCGTTGTTTCCCGGTAGTGTCTGGAACACCAAAAAGTGGACTGAAGAAGGCTACCGTGAACTTGCGCAAATTTTTTTGAATTCGGGCTACGAAGTGGATCTCCTTGGCGGGCCTGATGAAAAAGCGCTGTGCGAGGCGATTGCGAACGGTGACTCTCGTCTGCGTGTGTTGGCCGGCCGCGATTCAATTGCCGACACCATTGCCAACGTAAAAAACTATTCGCTGGTGGTATCGAATGACAGTGCGCCGACACATATGGCGTCGTACGCCGGCGTACCGGTTGTGACCATCTTCGGTCCGACCACATCGGTCATGGGGTTTCGGCCGTGGGCTGAAAAAGTCCGGGTCGTTGAGAACGAAAATATGCTTTGCCGTCCTTGCGGCCCGCACGGGCACCTGACCTGTCCGTTAGGGCATCATTTGTGTATGAAAACCATATCAAGCGCCCAGGTAGCGGCGGCTTGCGGAGCCTTCTTGCCTGATTTGGTTTATTAGAAAACTCACCTTATTTTATGTAGAAATTTCAAATTAAGCTTCAGAACCTGAATTTTCAGCGGTTTTGCCTATTTTGTGTTATTTTTCGCCATCGCCATGAAGAGGTTTACGATGTTTAAAATACTAGTTTTAAGTTTAGCTTTAATTTTTACAGCCTGCCAAAAATCAAGTGATGACTCAAAAGGTACGGAGAGCAATCAATCGCAAATGGGCCAAAAACTTTTCGAAAATCAAAGCCAAGGCGCTGCGAATTCGACTGAGCTGACCGGTTTGTGGGAGCTGGGTACTGAAACGACTGAAGACGGCGCCGGTCGGGTGACGGCTCGCTTGCAGATAGCGAGTGATCATGTCATAGCAGCAGTTAAATGTGAATTCATCGGCGAAAACAGTGCCTACGAAGTGGCTTACGTCGGAGCTGAGAGTTCTCTTGAATACACCAAAGATAAAATTACATTTTTTGATCGCATGGAGCAGTCGGTCACCTTGCAGAACCGCAATCGTTGTTTGTTAAATTTCCCGGCAGTTCGAATGAGTTATTCGATCAGCGCCGGACAATTGTCGCTCTGCGGTTCCGATAAATGCCTCGTCTTAAATAAAATCGCGGACTGATTACTCAGTCCGACTCGTTAAGCGAAATCTTTTACAATAATTGAATATTTTCTTATTTTTCTAAGCAAAGTATTCTTCGGAATGTTGGCCTGGGCCACCGTCTGATTAATTTTACCTTTGTTCGCTTTCAAAGCGCTGACGATAAATTCACGTTCAGCCTGTTCTTTAAAAACCTCGAAATCAAGAGCTTCGCCCGGGCCGGTCGCCGATTGCGGAGTGGTTTTAGGGCTTTCGGTCACACGCGGAGCCGGTGCTGTCTTCATTTGGTCGGGCAGACTGGCTAAAGTCATCATGGATGAAGCTTCAACGATGAAAGCACGCTCGATAATATTTTCGAGTTCGCGGATATTGCCGGGCCAGCGGTATTTTTTCATCAGATCTAAACATTCGGGTTGAATACCGGTAATGACTTTCCCATGCTCTTTTGAAAACTGAGTTAGAAAGCTGACAGCCAATGCAGGGATATCATCCGGGCGGTCGCGCAGCGGCGGTAAAAAGATCGGCATAACGTTTAAACGATAAAATAGATCTTCGCGGAAGTCGCCGGTTTCCATCATTTTTTCAAGGTTGCGATTGGTGGCGGCGATAATGCGGGCGTTGGTTTTAACTTCACGGTTGCTGCCGACCGGAGTGAACTTTTTCTCCTGCAAGGCGCGTAGTAACTTGACCTGCATTTCAGGTTTTAATTCGCCGATTTCATCTAAGAAAAGGGTGCCGTTATTGGCCAATTGAAACTTGCCGATTTTTCTTTCGATGGCTCCGGTGAAGGCACCTTTTTCATGACCGAAAAGTTCGCTTTCCATCAGGTTTTCAGGAATAGCGCCGCAGTTGATGGCCACAAAACCGCCGTTTTTACGGGGTGAATTGAAATGAATGGCACGTGCGACCAGCTCTTTGCCGGTTCCGTTTTCACCGCGAACTAAAACTGTGGTTTCAACTTTACAGAGTTTGTAAATCAGGTTGAAAACCTCTTTCATTTTTGTGTTGCTGCCGACGATTTCGCTTTCGATGTCGTCGTCAAAAATCGGGTTCGAGGCTGCTAAACTTGATACCATCTGTTGTGCTTCGAGACTCTTCTTCACGATCGCGGTGAGTTTCTCAGGGCTAACCGGTTTTTCGGTGTAGTCGTAAGCGCCATCTTTAATGGCCAGAACGGCATCGTTCAAATTAGAATGGGCCGTCATGATGACGACGAAAGTACGAGGATCGTGCTCTTTGATTTCTTTAAGCGCCTCAAGGCCGTTCATTTCAGGCATGCGAACGTCCATTAGAATTAAATCAAACGGATGGGCTTTAACCCGGTTTAAGGCTTCCAGGCCCGTGCTGGCCTCTTCGATTTCGAATTCAACCTGAAGATTCATATTTTGCAGAATCGATAGAACCGATTTGCGGAGCTCCGCTTCATCGTCCACGATCAGAGTTTTTAATTTAACCATAAATGCTCCTTCAATTCTTAACCATTTTGTTCGATCGGAAGTTTAACCGTAAACTGCGTACCTTGGCCCATTTTAGACTGAACTGATATCTGCCCGCCGTGCAATTCGACGAAGTATTTCACTAAGTAAAGACCCAGTCCAGAGCCTTTCGTTTTATAATCCTGTGACTTACCGCGCGTGAACTTGTTCCAGATGATTTCTTGATCATCGGAGCTGATGCCTTCGCCGCTATCACTGATTTCAACACAAACTTCTTGGTCGGTCTCGTAGGACTTAATTTTAACCAGTCCATTGGGAGGCGTGTATTTGATGGCGTTTTCGACAATGTTCAGCACGACTTCGGTCATTAATGTTACGTCGATCTCGATGAGAAACATCGGTTCAAGGTGCGATTGTAGTGAAATTTTTTTCGACTGCGCCAATGGGCTTAAGCGTTCAACGACATTTTCAATAATGCCGTTAATGTCGGCCGTCTCTTTTAAAATTTTAAAATCACGCGATTCGACACGGAGGACTTTTAAAATGGACTGAATGTAACGGTTGAGCTCATCTGAATATTCTTTTAAGTTGTAGAGGTCGGCTTGTAGATGCTGGGTCAACGGCCCCTGCGCAAGCAGGCGGTCTAACACGCCTTGAATTTTTGCAATTGGAGTTTTGAGATCATGACTGATGAGGCTCACGAAATTATTTTTGAGTTGTTCAAGTTCGGCCAGATAATTTTGCTGCTGTTGCAGGCGGGTGTGGGCTTGTTCAATTCGCTGCGCCTGGTAGCCGATGAACAAGACCCAGACAAAAATAAACATACTGAGCGGACTGACAATCGGTATCCAAATAAAAAAGCTGTCAAAAGTCCAAGCTGAGAATGCCGAGGTCAGGGTACCGATCCAGATCATAAAGAACAGAGCGATCGACAACGGATAAGTGGTAATGACCCAAACAGCGATCAAATTTAAGACCAACAGAAAAACCGCGTACCAGCTACTCGACAATTTACGAATAAAGCTGTCAGATAAAAAGTTTTCAACGACAGAGCCCCAGAATTCTTGTCGGGACATCAGCCCGATAGGAGTTTGCACTTGGGAATTCGTAGATTGTTCTGCGCCGATAATAATGATTTTATCTTTGAAAAAATCTTGGGGTAGCTGGCCGCTCGTAACATCAGACAAAGTCATTTCGGTAAAAAGTTTTTTGCCCTTGTAGTTGATAACCGAAAGTCCGTCTGTGATTCCAATTTGGTTACTATCAAGCAGTCTTTCGGCAAAATTAGGCAAGGTATCCGTCGTTGAGATTAGACGGCGAACAATTCCGTCGTCATCTTTGAGGGTTTCGATATGCGCGATATTCGATTTATTATTTTTTGAAGCCATCGGGAGCGACAGCTTTTCAGGTTCGCTGGAGTTAGAAGCCCAGACGACACGGCTATCGTGATAGATGGCTTCCTCTTCGGGGGTGAAATGAATATTGCCGACGTTATTGCCGAAGTAAAGTGTCACACCGATTTTTTGAGGTTTTTGGGACAGGATATCTTTGAGCAGGCCGGTCCAAAGCGAACGGTCCCAGTAGAAACTGTCACTGAGGTCGGCCAGTTCGGTTGCTTTGATAATTGAGCTTGTGCGAAGATCGTACATTTTTGAAAAGTCTGAGGCCTTCAGAGTAATCAAAACAACGTCTTGTGATACGTTTTGAGCCCCTCTCAGCTTGAAGCGGATGTCGTAATTGCCAATTTCGTCGAACTTTAAAAAAAACAGCGCGAAGACCCAGCAGACGAGGGCACGCATCAGAAAGCCGCGTTTTTGGTAAAGCCAACGGAGCAGTATGGAGGCACGATTGAAGGATTTTTTCACGCAACGCAAAAATAGCGAATTTCTGTCGTTATTTCAACTGGTTAATGGGTAAAATAGGGCTATGAAATGGATCCGTTCGCAAGAAGAGCCTGTGCCGCACCTCAACTCCTCTGTTTTGACAATAGGGAGCTTTGACGGCGTTCACTTGGGGCATCAAAAGCTTCTCGGCAAATTGGCACAAGTGGCAAAGGAAAATAATACAGTATCAGTTGCCGTCACCTTTCGTCCGCACCCGCGCACGGTACTTCGCCCGACTGAGCCGCACCATCGGCTATTCGACTATCGCGATCAGCTTGAGGTGATGACCGATTTGAACATCGACTATCTGGTCGAGGAAAAATTCAGTAAAGATTTTTCGTTGATGACGGCAGAAGAATTTTTGCAAAACTACATCATTAAAAATTTTAATCCAAAACACTTGGTTGTCGGTTACGATTTCAGCTTCGGCCATTCTCGTGAAGGCAATATTGAACTTTTAAAGAAATTTTGTAAAAGCCACAAGATCGGATTAACTATTGTTGAGCCATTGATTTTTGAAAACAAGATTGTTTCAACCACGCAGATTCGCTTGTACCTCGAGCACGGGCAAATCAGCGAGGCGAACAAGTTTTTAGGTCGTTCTTATTATTTGCGCGGCCCTGTGCGGGTTGGCAATAGACGCGGGCGCACCATCGGTGTTCCGACCGCGAACATCAGTCCTGAGATTGAATTCATCCCGCGTAAAGGCGTGTATGTCACGCGTGCTTTTTTGGACGGTAGCATTTTTAGATCCGTGACGAACATCGGGTTCAATCCGACTTTTGAAAACACGGATTCGTATATGAAAGTTGAAACTCACATTTTTGATTTTGACCGTGATATTTACGGGGCTCATCTTAAAATTGAACTTTTGTATTTTATGCGCGACGAAATGAAATTTAATTCGGTCGAAGCTCTCAAAGGCCAAATTATGCAGGATATGCAGGCCGCAAGAAAGTACGGCAATGAGTCGACCTAAGCTGTTTAATTTTTCTAACGATAAATTCATTTCTAAGGTTGACGGTCTGACGGAGCAGCATCAGTTTGAAATCGTTGATGTGGAGGACCGTCTTGAATTGACTCCTCAACAAGTCTTACAAAGTCGCTACGACATTATTGAAATGGCGCCCAATGATTACGAGCAATTTAAACCACTTTTGCCTGCGGTGGACTGGAAAGTAAGTCAGGTCGGCATGGCTGACACGCTCATTTTACGCCAAGGTGTTTACCGGCCGATCAATCTGACGACCGGCACACTCATTGAGTTAATTAAAAAAAATCATCAACACATTAATTCGCAGCTACCGGTGATAGTTGTCGGCGAGCTCCATTTTGTTATCGGAGTGATTGCACAGTTGGCGCTGAACGGTTTTGGTGAAATTATCTACTCACTTTCTAACCACAACGATGCGTTTGCTGATATTGTTAAGAAAAAAATTAGAGCTTTCGTTTTTGACCTGAAATTGCGGGCTGTTCATATCAATGAACTGACGACGAGTGATGTGAACGGGGCACTTTTTATTTCTGATTTCAAAAAAGTAATTAATCGCGAAGCGTATGAACTCTTGACCTACTTTAACTTTCTTTCGCAAGGCGCTCTGTTTATAGACTGCAACTCAATAACAGATGGTTCTCTTGTCGAAGATGCTCGAAAAGCAGAGATCGCTGTTATCGACGAAGTCGAGTTCATCACTCAAAAATACCGCTATTTACAGGATAACTTAAAAATCTCACCCAAAGTCTAGTTACAAAAAACGTCACACCTTTTAAACTATTCGTATGTTACCGAATAAATTGGGTGAAATTTTAATTAAGCAGGGTTTGCTCAGACCAGATCAACTTCAAGCCGCTATTAATGAGAGCCAACGTACAAAGGCTCGCCTGGGTCCGACGCTGGTTTCTTTAGGCATATTAAAAGATAGTCAAATCTTACGTGCCCTCGAAAAACAATTTGCCTTGCCGGGTGTTGATGTATCGCAATTTTCGATTGATCAAGCGGTTTCATCAATTGTGACCCGCGACTTTTGCGAAAAACATTGTATAATTCCACTTTCAAAGGCCGGTACCACACTGGTGGTGGCTTTTGCCGATCCGAGCAGCTTGCAAGTTCGCGATGATCTCCGTTATATCAGTAAGTGTAAAATTCAGCCCGTGGTGGCGACCGAAGCTTCAATTCTTGGGGCGGTCGCAAAATATTATTCGTTTTCGACCGATGAATTGATGCAAAAAGGCGATGCGGCTGATGACGAACTGATCATGCTGACGCAGGCTTCGACTGTTGAAGTCAACCAGGCTACTGACGATGCGCCGGTTGTGAAATTCGTCAATGGTATTTTGCTTGAAGCGATTCGTCGACGCGCTTCCGATATACATTTTGAAACTTACGAAAAAAAATTCAGAGTACGTTTTCGAATCGATGGTAATTTGGTTGAAGCGGCGGCTCCGCCGGCTACTTCGGGGCCGGCCATTTGCTCGCGTATTAAAATTATGTCGAAGCTCGATATTGCTGAAAAACGCCGTCCGCAGGATGGTCGTCTTAAAATTATTCTGAACAAAGAAAATCGCGAAATGGATTTTCGTGTGAACTCCATTCCGACCATGTGGGGCGAAAAAATTGTCATGCGTCTTTTGGATAGGACAAATCTCCAACTTGACATGACCAAGTTAGGTTTTGAAGAAGACGATTTGGTTATGTTTAAAGAGGCCATTAATCAGCCGCAAGGTATGGTTTTGATCACGGGACCTACGGGTTCCGGTAAAACCACAACGATCTATTCGGCGCTGTCTGAATTGAATCGTTTGAACGTCAATATCAGCACGGCTGAAGATCCGATCGAGTTCAACTTGGATGGTATTAATCAGGTGCAGGTGAATACCGAAATTGATTTAACCTTCTCGGCGGCACTTCGCGCCTTTCTTCGTCAGGATCCGGATATCATTATGCTCGGGGAGATTCGTGACCTTGAAACTGCAGAGATCGGCTTTAAGGCCGCCTCGACAGGTCACATGGTCGTCAGTACGTTGCATACCAATGATGCCGCTTCAACGATTACTCGATTAATTGAAATGGGTATTCCGCAATACCTGATTACTTCAACCATCAATCTGATTGTAGCCCAGCGTCTGATGGGCCGCATCTGTGAATCATGTAAAGAGCCAATTAAAGTTCCGGAAGCGACTCTTTCGAACATAGGTGTCAGCGTTGAAGAGATGCCGAAGTACCAAATCTACAAAGCGAAGGGCTGTAACGCCTGCAACAACACAGGTATCCGCGGTCGTATGGCCATTTACGAGCTGATGCCGCTGAACGAACAAATTAAAGATTCTATTCTACGTGGCGCGAGCGGCAACGAGCTTCGCCAGATTTCACGCAATTTAGGGCTGCGCACATTACGTCGCAGTGCTTTGTTGAAACTCGCCCGCGGTATTACGACAATTGAAGAAGTCATTAATTCGTCAATCAAGGACGAAGCATGATTGAGAAGTTACTTGACCAGTCGGCCCTTAAAAACGGTTATCAGGTTTCTTTCATTCTTAACCAGCGCGTTTTGACTAAAGCGGGACGCGATTGGGTTGAAGTCAAGGGTGAAGCGCTCAGTATTGAAGAGTGGGAAGATCTGAAGGATCTTTGTCTTCAAGGTAATGAAAAAGTGCAACTCGAAACTAAAGGCTTTATTGCGGGCGTGATGAATTCTGATAAACATCAATGGAAGTATTCATTCATCGAGAAAAAAGACTGTTTTCGCGCTCATTTAAGTTTGTTGAAGCCTCGGGAAGAGGCCCAGTCTTTTGTTGAAAACCCTTTGTTCTGGGAAGCGGTTAAAAAAGAAGGCGGCCTGTTTATTATCGCGGGCGAAAGACGCCAGGGTAAAAGTGCACTCCTTAACGAAATTATTATGGGTGAACAAACGAGCCATTTAAGCCTCGTGGGAATTCATTCGTCAGTCCAGAGCCAAGATTTAATTGATGCCGATTCAATTGTGCAGCTCGGTGCGGAAACTCTTGAGACGGATTCAAACCATGTTCTTTATGAGGGCATTGAAAAAGTCGCAGTCGATATGAATGCCGTGAAAAGCTGGAAAAAGTGGATTGAGATGGCCGAGCAAGGGCAAACCGTTCTCATGACTTTAAGTCTGAATTCAGTTAAGACATTGTTTAACAAATTGTTGGCTGACCTTGATGTGAACACCTGTTTGCGCTTTATGGCCGTGTTGAACGGTGTTATTGTTCAGAAGCTAATCGGGCCCGGACGTTATCCTTGCCATGAAATTTTAGTTATCAAAGAAAAACAAAAGACTCTTTTGAAAGATAACCTGCTCAACCAGACTTTTTCTAAAATGGATTTGGCGGCAGATTTTAAAGACAGTTACACCT
>JANPAD010000042.1:0-4612 GCA_031429735.1 Bdellovibrio sp.
CGCTCCCGCTCCTGCTCCCGCTCCTGCTCCCGATCCTGCTCCCGCTCCCGCTCCCGCTCCCGCTCCCGCTCCTGCTCCCGCTCCCGCTCCCGCTCCCGCTCCGAACAACCCACCCGTTGTTGCGTTTACCTTTAACTGTACAAACCTTGCGTGCGTATTTAGCTCGAGCGGAACTAGTGACGCCGATGGAAGTATTTATTCTTATGATTGGTCATTCGGAGCCGCTGGAACTTCCGCGTTAGAAACTCCAAATTTTACTTTTCCTGGCTCTGGTGGATATGTGGTTTCTTTGAAGGTCACCGATAATCTTGGCGCTACAACCACAATCTCAAAAAATGTCAATGTCACCGCTGCGCCCAACGTACCACCTGTTGTTGCGTTTACTTTTAATTGCACAAACTTGACGTGTGCGTTTAGCTCAAGCGGATCGAGTGACTCCGATGGCAGTATTTATTCTTACGCTTGGAAATTTGGAGCTACTGGAACTTCTGCCTTAGAAACTCCGAATTTTACTTTTTCTGGCTCAGGTGCATATCTGGTTTCTTTGAAGGTCACCGATAATCTTGGCGCATCAACTACAATCTCAAAAACTGTCAATATCACAGTACCCTAAATTAAGGTTCTTAAAAAACTGATGTTGTTTTTGCGACGTAATAGGAATCACCGAAATCCTGGCTGAAAGCTCCAAGAGAGAGCCTCTTGCTCTTGCTAAATTTTTAACAGCGATTGGTTCGTAAAAATTAACAATTGGTGGACCTGATCGGGATCGAACTTACTAGCCAAACATCTAAAATGACTAGCTGATCGAAAAATTCGGTAGAATTAATAAAATTAACGGGTGACACGAACAAAAGTCATATCCGGGCTGTAAGTGACATTATCCGTTTGTAGTGTCGCACGATACTGAAAATACCTATTGTTCGGAATCGATAAAGACGTAAAGTTGAAAAACTGCATCCATGCGGAAGGAGCCAATGGGTTTCCGGTACGCGCATTTTGGTTTGAGTTGTTATAAAGCTCACTAAAAAAAGTGGCGGATGTACCATCGGGCCCTAAAAATGCCGGATTGTCAGCGCAAGTGGCGGAAGTACAGCTTCTTACCTGAAACCGTAGACGATTAATTCCCCTTTGGTAAAGCTGAAGGACTTCCGCAGCTGATAGAACCCGTGTCCAAATTGCGTACTCATCCATATCACCGTTGAAGTACCAGTTGTCTCCACCATAGCGTGAGCCCAGCCGAACGTTTGTTCCGTTAATTGCAATTCCACCTAAAGGGTAAGTACCGCTATAGGTATAGGTGGTGCTGTAATCCAGATAAACAATAACGTTTTGGGTAGAGGCATCCAATGTCACCGCCAAGTGATGCCATAAACCATCGTTTGGGGAAGCAATTGTTGTAGAGGCGAGCGACGCACATGATCCTGCACAGACAGCAATTCGACCTTGCGTTGAGCATAAGGCGCTACTGCATGTCGGAGCAATGATAAGTCTATTAGTACCGCTGAGGTTATCGAATAAATAAGTTAAATTGTTCGCCGAGGCCGAAGTTTTAAACCAAATTGAAAAGGTGAGGCTCCCCGCTGCGGCCGCAATTGTCGTGGGTAAATTGATACGACTGTTTGTTCCGTTAAGGCGAGCCGCATTTATCAGCTTACCCGAAACACCATACGCAGAAAGGCTGGTCTCGGATGCGTGATTACCATTCCCCGAGCGGTCTTCGAAGTCGTTACCTCCGGTGGCACCGTTTGCCGCCGTTTCATTGAAATTGAAATAGGCTAAAATGTTGTTCATTAGGGTAGCACTAATTGCGGAATAATTATCGATGGTCTCACCACCACCAACAAGCTCCTTTTCATAAGGAATGGTCGTTCGCCATACTAAACTGGTCCAAGAGAATTGATCGATGCAATTAATATCAAGCACGCGGGAAGTGAAAGTTCCATTGGTCTGCCCTACTCCCAATACAACTGAATTTCCGGAAGTCATTGTATTTGAAAAAGTGCCGGCAGAAAAGTCAGCACTGGTGCTGTCATCGGAGAACGCTTTGCCTTTGGTGCAGGCCCAAAATCCAAAGGGAATAAAAACTTGCGCATGCAAACTGAAGGAAATTAATAATCCTAAAATCAACAAAATCTTTAACACCACTTTAGTTTAACATCATCACTAGCCTGTGTAATTAAGATAGTAGTTTTTTTGTCTTATAACAGAAATGTTCATTTGCTACAACGTTGTCAAATGATACAGGCTCTACCATTCGGGCCATAGCCCTAGCTGACCAATTATTGCCATTTTTAGCAAGATGTCTTGAAATCTCTTGGAACATATAATTTGGTGGACCTGATCGGGATCGAACCGACGACCTTTTGCATGCCATGCAAACGCGCTCCCAGCTGCGCTACAGGCCCACTATATTTAATGACTCAGTTAAGTTCCAAGATTTTACCTTTTAACTCAAGTAAAAAAATTCTTTAAGTATCTGACGTAAGTCGAGTTACAAACGAACTTTGAAAAGAAAATAAAATTTAGTTTTGAAACTCGACGTTCGCTGTATCGCTTATCGGGCAACAGCTTGATAAGCTACTTGAGCAGCTCATCTCATGAACATTAACCTCAATCAGAACGGATCAAATATGGCACTTAATATAGTCTACATTGATGACGAAGTTGAGCTCGGTACAATATTTGCCGAAATTTTTTCTTCACCGGATGTTCTGATCAACATTTTTTCGACACCGGAATCGGCCCTAGAACATATTAGAAAAAATTCTGCGAATCTTGTTTTTATCGATTTCAGATTGAACGGAACAACCGGTGATCAGGTCGCACTTAAGATGGATCCGGCTATCCCTAAAGTGCTCGTAACCGGCGACTTGAACGTCCGCACAATATATCCTTTTAAGCATGTTTTTAACAAACCTTTCGATATCGGCGACGTTCAGCAATATATTAATCAATTTAATAAAATTGAAATCGCAGGTTAGTTTTATCCGCCGTATTTAAAGTACTAAGGCTGGCATGATTTAAGGTCAACACCAAGTCTTGTTAAAGTGTCGCGGCTTTTGAAACTGTCGTAAATAGCTTCAACTTTTTTGCGTAGTTTCTCAGGAGTTTCATCTGAACCGGTATTGCCGATCAACTGTTCAACTTCGTCTTTAATCGCGCCCACAGATTCAACAATTGAAGCCATATCGACAAATAGACATTGCGTAATTGCGCACGTATTTTTTTCTGATGGATTCGCAGGTAACTGTGCATATTTGCTGGTCGCGATCGGCAGACTCAGAAGTGGCTTGAGCTCTTCAACCGGACAGGCATTGCCCGCTTTAAATTTAAATAAACCATTCAACACACGTGCTTTAATTGTAAACCAGCGCACTTCACGTCTGAACTCATGCAGGCCATTGCCTTCTTCAAGTTTAGAAAAATCGTAAGCTGTCGCTTTAATTTTTTCGAGATCAAGGCCTAACTGGCCCAAGATGAACTGACGGTCCTGCGCAGGCGTCGGCCAAGCATAGTTTTGCAGATCATTTCTAATCTTTTGCATTTTCGGGCTGGTGCCCGCAACACTCCACTCTTCTTTTCTAAGAACTACGGCAAAGTCAGATACCGCTTTTTTCTCTTTTTCTTTATTTTTAAGTTTGATCCATTTGTCAGCTGTACCAATGCCGTCTTCAATTGTTTTAAAGTCTTTTCGAAGTGTGCCGAACAAATCGTTCTGCTTAGCATAGATCTTCGCCAGCGCCTGAAGATTGAAGGCTGCAATGCGGCCGTCAGATGAATCAATCATGTTACGCACAACTTTTTCGGCATCTTGATCAGATTTGAGAAGCGTTTCAATTGAATCAAGGGCCTGGTTGAAGCGGGCCATCTGGTAAGCCGACTTTTCTTGTGCAAAAACCGTTGTCGTGATCAGTAGCCCCAAAATAATGCAAATGTGTTTTTTCATGATGAAGGTATAACACGACTGGCGGAAGGTTTCCGCTGTCATAATTTTTGACATGTATTATTTGACCGGTTTTTCCTCAGGTTTTTCAACATGGCCATCCGGGTAGCGTGCAAATCGTTCTGGCGACGGACCGTGAACCATATCGGCCCGTGGCCAAGGCCAGCCTCCGAACTGTGTTTTTTCATAATCGCGGAAGGTTTGCATAATTTCTTCCTTGCTGTTCATAACGAACGGCCCATGTTGCACGACCGGTTCGCCGATGCTGCGTGATTGAAGGACAAGGACTTCGACGTTTGTTTCAGGCGCAATCAATGTGAGGGCTTCATCAGCGGCTATTTCAACGCCGGTTTGCGGGTCGATCTTCTCGTTGTCGATTTGCAGTTTTTGACCTTCGTAGAAGTAAACCATACGAGTCGCATCTTTTGCGGCGGGCGGTAGTTGAATTTGACCATTTTTTTCGATTTTAATAAGCCAAATGGCCACGTCACTGCCGCTTTGACTGGCCCAACTTTGCGGAGGCGGTGTCAAAGCCGCAACCTCATTAAATTGACCCGCGATGACGGTCAATTGCACCCGTCCGTTGTCTAATTGAAGCTGTGGAATTTTTTCTGACCAAAACATTGTAAAATGCGGATCTGCCATTTTTTGAGCGCGCGGCAAATTGAG
>JANPAD010000043.1:0-2050 GCA_031429735.1 Bdellovibrio sp.
GTCTATCGTTTATGCTGTTGATAATGGCGCGCAGATTATCAGCGCAAGTTGGGGCAGCCCTGAATTTAACCAGGCACTTAGCGATGCCGTTCAATATGCAGCCGACAAAAATGTTCTGTTCGTTGCGGCCGCAGGCAACGACAAGACAAACGTTGAAAGAAAGGCGTTCTATCCGGCCGGACTTAAATTGCCCAATGTTATCTCGGTTGCAGCTTCAAGTCCTTCAAATGGACGGGCCGATTTTACAAATTATGGACGGACGTCTGTTCATTTGGCAGCACCCGGAGTTGACATTTTCTCGACGTCAATGGGAAAGTCTTATGAAACAAAATCCGGAACCTCGATGGCCACACCGATCGTCAGCGGCGTTGCGGCCCTTATCCGCTCAACCCAAAATGGTATAACCGTTGCCGATCTCCGAAATGCGTTACTGAACGCAACTGTTGACGTTGGCTCATGGAAAAACAATGTAGCCACTGACGGACTCATTCAAGCCGACCTTGCCGTAAAGCAATTTCTAGGTGGCTCACAAATATGGCCTAAAAAACTGCGAGTCAAAGCGGGCGAGCAAGTTAAATTTACGGCCTTTAAATCGACACGGCCGGTTTGGTCTTCTAGCCAATCTCAAGTGGCTTCGGTTAGTACAAACGGTTTAGTTCAGGCTGCTGCTGTCGGCACCACTTCAATTATTTTTGTTGATGACACCGGACAAAGTCGTAGCGCAACGCTTGAAGTTGTAGCAAAGTAATTTAATGAAACGCCCTTCAAAAAATTTTCACGAATCGTTTGAAAGAACCTCACCTCTCAAGGTGGGTTCAAATCGTCAGTTCGGCTATGTTTTTGCTATTCTTTTTTTCGTACTCAGCGTATCGACCTATACGATCGTTCCTAAAATTAGAATTGTGCTGGTTGTTGCAAGTATTTTATTGGCCGCCGCAGCACTTATTAAACCTTCAGTTTTACAAAAACCGAACTATCTTTGGGCTCTATTCGGACAGCTACTCAATCGAGTTATGTCACCGCTGATACTTGCGGTTTTGTTTTTCTTAGTTTTTACTCCGATGGCGTTCCTTTTAAAAATTTGCCGGCAAGATATTCTTGGGCTTAAAATGAATTCATTTAAAGAGAGTTATTGGATAAAGAGCTCAAATCAAAGCACATCAATGAAAGATCAATTTTGAGGACAAGATGGATTTTATAAAAGAGTTTGCACGCTTTATGCTGAATCGAAAAAAATATTGGCTCTTTCCTATATTAGTCGCCATGCTTTTAATCGGATTTCTGATTACTTTCTCGCAGGGTACGGCCGTAGCACCGTTTATTTACACTCTGTTTTAATGAAAATTCTCGGAATTGCAGCATTTTACCATGATAGCAGTGCCTGTCTTATTGAAGACGGAAAAATTATTGCGGCCTGTCAGGAAGAACGCCTCTCGAGAGTAAAACATGATTCGAACTTTCCCGCACGAAGCATCGCGTTTTGTTTGCAGCAGGCCCGATGTCGTCCTTCTGATATAGACGCAATCGTCTTTTTTGAAAAACCGTTTCTTAAATTTGAAAGATTGCTTGAGACCTATTTGGCTTTTGCGCCAAAAGGTTTTTTATCTTTTGCTCGCGCAATGCCTCTATGGCTAAAAGAAAAACTTTTTCAGAAAAATCTTCTTAAAGAGGAATTGGTTAAGATCGGGTTTAGCCTCGAGCAGTGCCGGCAGCTTTTATTTTCATCGCATCACTTAAGCCATGCAGCCAGCGCTTTCTACGCTTCGCCGTTTGAAGAAGCCCTGGTTTTAACAATGGATGGAGTCGGTGAGTGGGACACGACAACAGTTTATCATGGGCGCGGAGCTGACCTCCAAAAACTTTATGAGCTTAAGTTTCCACATAGCTTAGGGTTGCTTTATTCAGCTTTTACTTATTACTGCGGCTTTAAGGTCAATTCGGGCGAGTATAAACTTATGGGGCTTGCTCCTTACGGTCGGCCCGCTTATGTTGAGCGCATAAAAGAACACCTGATTGATTTAAAGCCGGATGGCAGCTTTAAGTTAAATCT
>JANPAD010000044.1:0-3736 GCA_031429735.1 Bdellovibrio sp.
AGCGGGCAAACAATTGCTCAAGGCAGCAAAAATGTTGTCGCCCAGAGCGGTGGCAAGATCATCGCTCAAAGCACCGGCAACTAGTTTTTCATTTTAGCCGCATAATACGCCCGTCAGTTTGGCGGGCGGCTTTAGACCAGATTTTACATTTTAGTCGATGTCGTACTTTTTGAAAAGATAACTTACAAGTCCGTCTTTATCCGCAACACTCAAATCTTGCGCGACGATAAAAGCGGCCAAGTCTCCTGAGAAATCATGTTCACAAGCGCTTGTACCAAGCAAAAAACGTTCTTTTTTACGCAAGAATTCTGAACTAGCTTTAGAGACCCGCTGGCCGACTAAATGGGTATTGAACTCAATGGAATTAACACTCTTGCGCTGCTCGAGCACAACAACGGCAAAATCAGAAGGGTTCGCCGGGGTTTGGTCAGCCGCATCGATTCTGTTTTCGGGCGGACCTAAATGAAAATTAAAGCTGACGAAATCAACTCCATTGGTCAGATGCACCAAAAGCCGTGAGTTTGCACAATCTCCCCAGCCGAACAGTTCCTGCAGCCTTTCACGTGCACCGAACTTTTCGGACCGGAAGACTACGAAAATCGAAAATGCGCCGGGCTTAAATAAACTGTTTCCGGCGACTGATGTAATTTCATAAGACTGACTTCCGTCGAATCGAACGTAGGCCGGTTCAAGCGGAGGGCTTTTGAAAATAGCAGTTTTTTTAGAATCGACAGGTTTGAGAATAAAACCTGCGCCGCCCGCACTCGGCCATTGCGTAACAGGACTCTCGTCAGCCAAACCTTTGAGTGATTCAGTGTCGAATCGCAGCACAATCTTGCTTTTGACAGGAAAAACAGGCGCGCTTAATTTGTAATGCGGTTTGCGATTCATAGGCGCGTGCAGCTCTGCGGGCTTAACTTGCTCTAGGGCAGGATCGCGCCCGTACATTAAAAATACCACAACTACGATTCCGATACTGACCACAAGCATGACAGACAAAACGGTTTTTTTAATCACGGCAACCCCATTTCAAAACTTTATCAACTTCAGTGGTTTTCTGCGAAGTGATTTTCTTTTTTTGCATCGAGTTGAAACGGCTTACCGATTGTCGTCCCATAGAAAAAATGGCCTACTCGATAACCAATGAAATTTAAAACCGCTTTTCTTCTCTATGTGATTTTGCCAATCTCCCTTTTTTTCGCTGCTTCGGAAATATGGGTAAGATATGAGGGGCTGGTCGAAACTGGGCTTGATCGCGTGGTGCACCCCTACATAAGTATCGGCGGATTTTATAAAGGCGGGTTGTTCAACAAAAGCATTTCTATAAATAATGTGGAAGCGCCCGACGCTTTCGGTTACGAGTCTAAAGGTTTTTTAAACATACCCTCTTACCGATTCGGTACAGATATTCATTCGGCTGGCGAAAGGGGCCGGTTTCTCTACCGGGATCGTGCAGGTCTCGTAATTTCGCCAAAACCAAAAGGTGAATTTAGAATATTTATTTTGGGTGGGTCGGTGGCCTTCGGCGAAGGTGCGAAACAACTTGAAAACCGCTGGTACGTTCGCCTCGAAGAGCAGCTGCGCAAAAAGACCGGTCGAAATGTCGTCGTTATTTCGGCCGCCAATCATTCGCATGTGACCACGCAGGAGCGCATCGTTTACGAACTGTATGTTTCACCATATCAACCGGATGCTGCGATTTTTCTGGACGGTTTTAATGATGCTAATACGGCTAGCTCGGCCACCCGTCCGGGTGATCCGTACGGCCAAGGCATTATTTACATAAAAGACATGTCTCCGCTTTATGGCCTCATTAACGATGTCTCAAAACACAGCGCCTTTGTTCGGTATTTGTTGCAAAATCACCTATCGGCGATTTGGTCAGGTAACAACTATACCCCAGACCAAATTAGGCAGCAGGCCATCTCTGTCAGCAACGTTTACTATGACAATCTGACTCAATTGAACCGCCGATGTGGCAATGAAAAAATCAAATGCTTTTTCTTTTTACAGCCGTATCGAAATCTCAGTGAATCGCGGCGCAATCTACCAGCTTCTCCAGATGAGTCCAACTTGGCTGATAGCTATTCTGAAATTCTGCATCAACTCCCTCGACATCCGTTTGTAATTGATTACACTGGTGCCTTCGACAACGGACCCGCCAATTTTCCATTTTTTGATAGAGCCCATTTTAATGATGAAGGCCATATTTATCTGGCGGCCAAGATGGCTGATGATCTGATTAAGCGTGGACTTTTTAAATAATATGAAGAATCATAGCACATGAAAACAACGCTATTTATCCCCATGAAAAACGAAATCGAAGGTCTTAAGATTATTCTTCCGCGTATTAAGAAAGAATGGATTGACGAAATTCTTTTCATCGACGGAAATTCGACAGATGGTAGTTATGAATACGTTCGCGATCTTGGGCATATCGTTCACCGTCAGAAGACCGACGGCATTTGCGGAGCTTTTTGGGAGTGCATGGAGCATGCGACGGGTGACCAGATCATCGCGTTCAGTCCCGATAATAACTCAATTCCTGAGCTTATACCGGATGTGGTCAATAAGCTGAACGAAGGACATGATCTGGTGGTCGTTTCACGTTATCTACGTGGCGCGACCAGCGAAGACGATGATCCAGTTACGGCGTTCGGTAACTGGATGTTCACCACCGCCGTAAATGTACTCTTCAGAGCGCGCATTACAGACAGCCTCGTAATTTATCGTGGCTTTAAAACGAAACTTGTTGCCGAACTTGAACTAGATGAAAAGCATCTGCCTCTCTTTGAAATGCAGATGTCGATCCGAAGTGCGAAATTTAAAAAGAAGGTCACTGAAATTCCGGGAAGCGAACCTATCCGCATTGGTGGCGTACGCAAAATGCGCCCTCTTTATAACGGTTCGGCCATAGTTTACCTGATTTTAAAGGAATTTTTTACGCACTGGAAAACGAAAAATGGTAGGTAATGTTCTGGTTACAGGCTCAGGTCGCGGACTGGGTGCTTACTTAGCCCGTCAGTTGGCGGCCCAAGGTTTAAACCGTGCAAATGCAGATGAAATTTTATCCGGTCAGACTTCTTATCACCAAATCATTCATTGCGCCTTCGCTCACCCGCAATCGAACCATCCTAATGAAAATTTGGTTTTTCTTGAACGTCTACTGGGGCTACGCTGTGAAAATTTTGTTTTCATATCGTCAAGCGACGTTTACCCCGATGACCTGCTTAAGCACGACGAAAACGAACCGCTTTTCATCGAAAGTGCGCGTAGTGAATACGCCAGACAAAAAATACTTTGTGAAAATATGATTCTTAAGCGGTTTCCGGAGGCGCTCATCCTGCGCCCATGCACGCTATTGGACTACCCGGCCTCGAGCCAAAATATTTCATTATTACTTGATAGGCCCTCACCGATTTTGACACTGACGGCGCATTCGACTCTTAACTTTATTGGCGCAGACGAAATTCTGAAATTTATTCGCAAGGGCCCTTCAACCGGAATTTATAATTTGAACCGTAATAAGCCGATGCCATTATCCGAGATGGCCGGTCTAGCAGGCAAAAAACCAACTTATGGAACTTATCATTACGCAGTTTCACAGATGTGTAATCGCCGTGCTCTTGCCTACCTACCGGATTTGAACGAAAGCGCACACGTCTATTTTGAAAAATACCTGCGTGAAAACTACTAATGCGGCCGCTGACCGTCCCGCGCCGCAGGGGTTGAAGGC
>JANPAD010000045.1:0-3751 GCA_031429735.1 Bdellovibrio sp.
GCGACCACCACCGCACGCGCCTGACGCATAGTTTGGAAGTGGCGCAGATCGCACGCTCCATTAGTCGGTTCTTAGGCCTCAACGAAGATATGGCCGAGGCGTTGGCCCTGGCACACGACATGGGCCACACCTGCTTTGGCCATGCGGGGGAAGATGCGCTGAAAGAGTGCATGGAAAACTACAACGGCTTTGACCGGCTCAGCTCTTATGGGCCCAAGTCAGGTTGCCGTTCCGATGAAAGGCCAGACACTCGAATCCCCTGTCGCTATGAGCGAAGCCGAAATTGAAAAATGGGTTCAGTGGTTTAAAGCTGCGGCTGAACGTGCCGAGCAAGCCGGTTTCGATTTTGTCGAACTACACGCAGCCCATGGATACGGGTTGAATCAATGGTTATCGCCGATCACAAACCAAAGACAGGATTCTTTCGGCGGCTCTATTCAAAACAGAGGCCGTTTGCTTTTGAATATCGTTCGCGAAATAAAAAAATCCTTGCCCGAAATGCTAATCGCCGTGAGATTGCCTGCGCAAGATCACATTCCTGAAGGCCTGAATTTCGATGAGATGGCTTACATTGTCACCGAACTTGAAAACGCGGGCGTAGATTTAATTGATGTCTCTTCAGGTCTCGGCGGCTGGAGAAGGCCCGAGGGCCGAACCGGCGAGGGCTATTTAGTCGACGATGCGACACGGTTAAAATCCAATATTTCAACACCGGTCATCGGTGTGGGCGGTATCGAAACCGGCGAATACATTGACGTCCTCATTAAAAATTTAAAAATTGATTTTGCTGCGGTCGGTAGAGCTATTCTGCAAAATCCGGCCGACTGGAATTATAAAAATCTCAAACCAACAACTCAAAAAGGAGTTTAAAATGAAATTATTCACGTTAACCGTATTCACAATCTTGCTGGCTCTTAATGCCGAGGCCGCGCACTCAAAATTTATCTGCTCTTATCAGGGAGCTGAAGCCGGTGCCATTCAAGTTCTCATATTTGAAGGACCTGAAGATCTTAATCTGTTGCGTATCAATAATCAAAAAATCAAATTTTTTGTCAATGGTCAGACCGACGCTCTACAGTTTGATGTAAAAAAAGTCATTCTGCATGTGTCAGATGAAATCGTTTTTACGTCTCAAAGTAAGTTTTTTCTAAGCGATATCACGTTAAGGATCGTTAACCATGTTGTCGACGGAATCACATCGTTTAAAGGCACCTGGGAGACCGATAGTCCATTTGTTGCAAGACTCAATTGCATTTTTTTAAATTAGAAATTTTTAGCCGTAAGTGGCGAGTAAATCCAGCGTAACCGCCACCATCCCGTGCAGCACAGCCCCACCCAGCCACGAACGGTAACGCAAGGATAGAAAGCCCAGCACTAATCCCGCTACGATGGCTCCAAAAGTTTCAAAGATCGGTTTATGAAAATGAATCATAACGTAAGGAACAATCATCACGGCTATCGCGATAAACTTCTGCATATGCTTTTCTAAAGTAAATAGCAAAAATCCACGAAAGAAAAACTCAAGACAGAAAAACTGTAGTACGTAGGCTATTTCCCAAACCAGAAACAAACGCCATGTTAGCTTGGCTTGCGGAATAAACGGATACGTTTCGCGAAAGTGCGGCTGTTGCGAAGCTAGGTAAATCAACGGCAGCATCAAAGCGAAAAGTCCGAGATAGATCACGATGTGCGAAAAAAATCCGTTCGTTGAAAAACCGTAATCCCGAAGGCGCTTTTTTTGAATCAGCAGAATACAACATGGAATAATCAAAAAACCGATAAGGCAACTCAGCGACCAGATCAAACCAGCGGCCATCGTCGGCACAACCCATTGTCCCATGCCCAGCCCTTGCAGTAGAGCCTCTGCACGCGGCGGAATAAAAAAGTAATCCATACAAGTTAAAACAATCGCGCAGTAGATCAGCGCGATGACCGCTTCGCTTTTTAGGTTTTTGAATTCACTTTTGATCTCAGAGACGGTTTCTTTTAGCATGGCGCAACTCATCCCATTCTTCGAGGTAAAGTTCGTAATCAATTGGTTTAATAATCGACGAGGCCTCAGGATTGATGTATTCAGCTTCGACGCCGTCCCACCCCGTGTACCGGCGAGAATCGGCTGATACCGAAGTTTCAAACTGTGGACTATAAGAGGTTTTGCCGCCCCCGTTCGGAATGTCCACCGACAGGTTCGGCATAGCTAAGCCGGATAAATGGCCCCACAGCTCTTTTTGAATAGCTAATGAATCATCAATGCTGGTGCGCAAGTAATCGGTGCCGATCGAAGGATCGCACTGAAACATATAGTAAGGTTTCGCGCGTAAAAACAAAAGTCGGCGCGACAAAGCCTGCACAACGGCGGCATGGTTGTTCACCCCATTCAGCAGCACCATCTGGTTCATGACCGGAATGCCGTTATCCACAAATTTTTCAACGGCTGCGGCGGCTTCAGCCGTCAGTTCGCGTGGGTGATTAAAATGCGTCATCAGAAAAACCGGTTTATGCTTTTTGACAATCTGCACGAGGTTATCGGTCACGCGCATCGGCGCTACCACCGGCATGCGTGTGCCGATTCGGATGATTTCGATGTGTTCAATTTTGCGTAAATCAAAAAGCACGCGTTCAAGCTGCGCATCCGAAACCGTCAGTGGGTCACCGCCTGACAAAATGACTTCACGCAAACCTTTGGTTTGCCGGATGTACTGAAGCGCAGTTTCGTATTCGTCATTTTTAATAAAGGCCTGATCAGAACCGGTAAAGTGTTTGCGGGTGCAATAACGGCAGTAAACACTGCAGATATCCGTTATTAAAAACAAAACACGGTCAGAATAGCGGTGCACCACACGTGGCACCGCCTGATTAGAAGATTTTTTTTCACCGAGCGGGTCAAGCTGGGCCTGTTTGCCGTCGAACAATTCTTTTTCATGCGGGGCCAAAATACGCCGGATGGGATCGAATTCATTTTGGGCAGAGGCTAAAGCCGCATAGTAAGGAGTGCAGCGGATATTGAAAATTTCAGAACCGTTTTGAAACGCCGTTTTTTCAGCGTGACTAAGCTGAAAATGCTTTTCAAAATCCTGTTGAGTTTTAAACGAATTGCGCAATTGCCATGTCCAATCACCCCAGGCCTCGGGTGTTGCGGATTCAGGTCTTGGTGCAGGTTTAAACTCAAACTTCATATATTGGTTTTATACCGTTAATGCTCAGAGATGTCCAACTGAAGGCCCGCGCGTTTTTTGCGCGGGCCTTTTCAACACTTAAATCCTAAGTTACTAAAATGATTCCGCTTTATTTGTTTTCTCGTTTTTGGACACCACAAGTTTTACACGCGTATCAATATAGACCGCCCCTAGCACAGCTTTTTCGTCTTAAATTTCAACAGCTTACATATGTTGACTCACTCTGAGACTTGGTCCGCGGCTCGCTATTACTACGGGTGTAGAACAAAAAAAGACCGGGATGGTCAATATTAAATGGAGGATTTATGAAACAGTTTAACAGTCAAAAGTGGGTGCTCTCCGCTTTTCTAGTCGCCGCACTGGGTAGCCAGTATTACTTCTCGGTCTCTTCAAAAGATATTTCATCTATTGAAATGTCATCGGAAGCTTTGACCGCAGATCAAACCCAAACAATTCGGGACGCCACCGCAATTGTCAGCCGACTAGGTGCTGTTTCAGCAACTCCTATCGTTT
Organism: Bdellovibrio sp.; assembly: GCA_031429735.1. GTDB lineage: Bacteria > Bdellovibrionota > Bdellovibrionia > Bdellovibrionales > Bdellovibrionaceae > Pseudobdellovibrio. The sequence continues at coordinate 3,690 of JANPAD010000045.1, forward strand.
CAGGCACTCCTGTTGTTTCCGGAACTCCCGTTGTCCAAACAGAAGGTACGGGAGCACTCGCA
>JANPAD010000046.1:0-2760 GCA_031429735.1 Bdellovibrio sp.
ATTTCTTTTATCAAAACTTAAGTAAAACCGATGAACTAAAAGCAAAAGTAACCCGATAATCCCGGTTAATGAAGAGCACATAAAAATACTCAAAACAAATAGCGAAATCCAACCGATTTCGGTCTTTTTGTTTTCTTTCAGGTAGGCTGCAAACAAAACTAAAATGAAAATAGCGGTCGCAGCGGGATAATACAACAACCCGGGATTACGTGCATTCAACCCAATGGCCAATTTAGCGTAGTAACCCGCACCAAAAAAGAGATGTAAAGTTTGGAAAAACAAATTAACGAGAAGAATTCCTTTAATGGTCTTCGTCCAGCTAAATTGCTGCAACGAAACAACTTGACGATTCTTTGCTGGCCACAAGAACAAAAAAACTACGGGCAACAGACTCTTGATACCCATCAGATAAAATGAGTCAATCCCAGTAACAACGGCAACTGTTAAACTTAAAAGCAAAAAGAGTATCGATGCAGTCAATAGAGCTGACCACGCGGAAGTCAAAACAACAAAACCACCCATAATCGACATAAAAAGAAATTCACGTAAAACCAAATAATAAGTCGGAACAACAACCTTGGTAATAATTGGACTGCCGTCATAAAACAGCGGCAGCACAGTCACAAACGAAATAGACAAGTGGTAGATAATGTACAATGTCACGAGACGCGGATTGACGATATACTTCTGGAGCCAAGTGTCCATTAGCGCAATTCCTGAACTTGCCAATGTCCTGCACCATTGCTAACAACTTTAACATCTATTTCAGAAACCGGAGCGCCGTTGTATTGAATTTCATAAACACTCACATTATCGAGGGTGTACAAATTTTTGAGCTGAACCCAAGACGGTAAATTTTTCAAATAATACAGTGACTCGAGATATTGATGAGTGGCTGTATCGTACAAAATATACTTAAAATCACGCTTGTACAATGCAGTCCAGGTCTGTTCTGAATTCATATCCTTCAGGTTAACTTCTTCGGCATGCATCAGAGTCTGAAGTAAATCTGCACGCAGCCAATAAGTAAAATAATTCAGCTGAAGCACACGCGCCCCCACCGGAGCCACTTGATTAATAACCTCAGCCGCTTGGCAATGCTGGCGATCTAGTAAACAGGGCTCATTTCCTAACAACAGAGGCTTGAGCCGTCGTGGTGTAAGCCCCGATCGATCAACGTTGATCAGAGAATGAATAACCCACAACACCAAAATAACTTTAACTGACTTCATCAGAAAACCAGTTGGAAAACTCTCTCGTAAACGGTCAAAACCATAGCCCGCCAATGGCGCTAACAAGAGCAAAACCGGCATAATGTACCGAGGGGCTATAAACGAAGGGCGCAATACAGCCCATAACCCGAGTCCTGCAAAAAACGCAAAGGCAAGCAGTCCGACTTCGGCCTTAACTGACGACGTGCGGAATTTCAAAGCGGCAAATGGCGCGAACATAAACATCAATATGGCCATACGGCCCGCCTGAGCCCAGTAGTCACCGTAAAACCACACCAAGGGATATGTTAAGACGATTCGCCGCGTGGTCTCAGGAGCGAACCATTCGGTTTCCCACTTAAGATTGGTCCCATAAAACGGTGCAAACGGATTACTGAAAAAAACTTGATTTTTAATCAGGTGCGGAACGAAAACGAGAATAAATGCGAGACCGACCGCAAAAAACAACCAACATAATTCTTTGAAAGACTTTTTACCGTTCTGTCCAAACCACCAATGATTTAAAATTCCGATAACGACGATCGGAAAGAAAGGAATAAGAAGACTTAATTTAGCAATACAGGCAAGGCCCAGCAAAAACCCAGTCATGAAGTAATGGCGGCTAAAAAACAAAAAATACAGACCGCTTAAACCAAGAGCACTAGAAAATAAATCAACTTTTCCTCCGTACAGTATAAAAAAAATACCGGTCGAAGTAAAAACGGAAAGCAAAACAACTAGAGTACCTTCAGTCGAAAGTTTCAACTTACGCGAAAATTCAACAAACACCAAAATGGTTGGCAAAAACACAACCCACGCGAAACCTTTTGCGGCATAGTCGGTAGCAAATAACAGAAGACTGGCTAATTGTAATTCACTTAATAGACCAACTGCCGAAAACCCCTCATAACCCGGAAATTTTTCCAGATAACCAGAACTAGCCAGCATCTTGGAAATGGCCATGTAGAATGCGGCGCCATCCCCCTCAATTGGAGCAATAAACGACATACCACATAGCAAAACAAATAAAATTATCGAACAAAATATAAACTTCCAATACTTCGTATCGGGCACAGATTTCTTCAAATCAGCAATGGCCTCGCCACCGAAGGATTTAAGAAAAAATTTTGTTTTGCTAAATGTAAGAACTAGAACGATTAAAACGATGCTGCCGACATATTCTTTTTTAAAGTTTCCGCTCAACCCTAATGCGGTGGCCACGATGTACCAGATACCAATACCTGTATAAAAAGAAGCAAAGAATTTTTCATACCGCGAGAGGCTTTGCTTCGTATCAAAAAGGCTCACGAGCGTTTGCCCTAACGCTAAGTAAAAATACGCAAACACTAAGGCGGCAAGTACACCCGACAAAACTAAAATCATTTAAGATACCCAGCCATAAAAAATGATTTAATGTAAGGAGACCCACCATTAACAAGTATATAGAGAACCACATTGAAAAAGATCCAGAATGCGGACAGAAACTTTACGGTCTTCGAAGGAGCAGCGTTACTCATATCACGGCTGCTTTTCTGAATCTTTTAACTTG
>JANPAD010000047.1:0-2406 GCA_031429735.1 Bdellovibrio sp.
TGCTTCCACTCACCTTCGGGGTAAGAACATACTTCTTCATTTCCGGAAAAGGCTCCCGTAATGATCATTTTACTCAAAGCTTCGGTTGAGTAAGGACCCTTCACCTGATCCATCTGTAATTTAATGACCCATTGACCTGAAATGTTCTTCATAAATTAGCGGCGCCTCAACCTCTCATTATAAATAAGGTTTACAAGGCGAGCAGCATTCAAATGCTAAAAGTTCCAACTCATGACCAAAGTCCACGCTTGGAACCACTTCCGGTTCCAAGTTGGAACTGAAATTTTACTCTAAAGGCTTAAAAACACTCTATTTTTTCTAATAGTCCCGGGAATTTTGGCACACCAGTTGCTAAGAATAATTTCATGATTAGATGGGTGATTGCCACGTATATAATTTTGGTTTTAGTTTTTTCGGCTAATGCCGGAGCAATTAAGAATCAAAAATCTAATCTTTTGTTTAATAAGTTAAATTATTCGACTAGGACCCAGTAGCTTTTTGAAGCTTAGGAACCCCTCCCAGAGTTCAGAGAGTGGGTCTTACCGAATAATAGTAGTTCACATTCAGAATACTTTGTTAGCAATATCAGCTGTTTTAGAGCCTCAACCTCGGCCCCTCCTTGGTTGGGGCTTAAGTTTTTTAAGGGGCCCGCTTTATCTGAGCGCCAAGCTTCGCTAGCTTCAATTCTAAATTTTCATAGCCACGATCTAAGTGATAAATCCGATTTACCGCTGTTTCACCCTTTGCAATCAGGCCCGCCAATACTAAAGAAGCACTTGCGCGCAGATCGGTTGCCATTACTGGCGCCGCCGTTAACCCATTGTTTCGGTCAGGCTTTCCACGAACCACGGCCACCTGTGATTTTGGCGTTATATCCGCACCCAGTCGCATCAGTTCATTCACGTGCATAAAGCGATTTTCAAAGACAGTTTCGGTAATTACGCTTGTGCCTTTCGCCGCAACCATCAGCGCCATAAACTGCGCCTGCAGGTCGGTCGGAAACAACGGGTGTGGGGCAGTTGTAATATCTACGGCTTCCCAGCTCTGAGATGGAAATACTTTTACTGTCGAACTGCCAGTTTCAATTTTAAAACCAGCTTCTCGCAATTTAATAATTAACGCTTCTAAGTCTCGTGGTTGGCAATGAGTCACTTCTACTTCGCCAGACGTAATCGCGCCGGCAATCATTAACGTTCCAGCCTCAATTCGGTCAGGCATAATTGAGTGGCTTGCCGGAGTCAATTTCTCAACTCCGGTAATTTTAATCACACTGGTGCCGTGGCCCGAAATTTTTGCACCCATCTTGATTAGATAATTTGCCAGATCAACGATTTCTGGCTCTTTTGCCGCATTTTCAATTGTGGTCGTGCCTTCGGCCAACGTTGCCGCCATCAGCAGGTTTTCAGTGCCGCCTACCGTTGTTTTTTCAAAAAATACCGTGGCACCTTTAAGTTTTTTGGCTTTCGCTAAAACATAACCATCTTTTAATTCAATTTCAGCACCCAGCGTTCGCATCGCATCTAAATGCAAATCAATTGGCCGTGTGCCTATGGCGCAGCCGCCTGGCAACGAAACGACAGCTTCACCATACTTTGCCAGTATCGGACCTAGGCACAGAATACTTGCGCGCATTTTTCTGACCAGATCATAGTGCGCTTCGAATGATTTAAGTTTATTAACGAAAACTTTAAATGTATGGCCGTCGCGCTGGCTTTCACAGCCTAGGCTTTTTAACAATTCAGCAGTTGATTCGATATCTTTAAGAACCGGAACATTGTCAAAAGAATGTTCGCCCTCTGCAAGTAGTGTTGAAAATAAAATCGGCAACGCCGCATTTTTTGCCCCGCTGACTCTTGCGTGACCATTAAGAGTAAAGCCGCCTTTAATTAAAATTTTATCCATTTGCGTTCCTTTGCAGTCTTATTATTGACGGCATTTTAAAATGCGATCAAGTCCTGATAGGTCCTTTAAAATATTAACGCCTGAAAACATTCCGAAATTTTCAATATGTTGCTTAAACTGTGGCCCTTGTAAATGACCCATTTCAAACAGCATCAGGCCCGGCTTATTCAAATGTTCTTTGGCCTTTTGCGACCAGGTATAAAGCGCCGCAAATCCTTCGCTTCCGGCAAACAACGCCTGATGCGGCTCAAATTTTTTAACATTGGCCTCTATCAATGCATCATTTTCAGCTATGTATGGGGGGTTTGCCACAATCACGTCAAATTTTTGATTTTCTAAATTCACTTCCAGCGCATCGCCTAATATCAACTGGCTGCGGTTCTGCAGTATCAATTTCAGCTGGTTTTTACCCAGATAACCGAAGGCCGCTTCTGATTTTTCAACACTGACCAAAGTTGCGGTTTCGTGATTTTTTAAAATCGAAAAACCGATGCAGCCGGTGCC
>JANPAD010000048.1:0-5112 GCA_031429735.1 Bdellovibrio sp.
CAATTGAAAGCTTAATGAAAGCTAATTGCGAAAGTCGCTATGGCATAGCCGCATTCTGAGGCGCCGCTGCGACTGCAAGCCGGTATTTTTTACTTACGTAAGTGTAAATATTTGGATATCATTTTCGGGTCTAGGCGTGGCGTTCGAGGCCATCTGATTGGGAGAAAAAAGTGATGCACAATGGATCTTGTCTCTGCAAAGCCATAACATTTGAAGTGGAAGGTAAGTTGCCTCCTGCAAGTGCCTGCCATTGCACGATCTGTCGAAAACATACGGGTCACTATGAAGCCGGTGTTGATGTCGACAGTTCATTATTAAAAATAACCGGGGCCCATAATTTGACGTGGTATCAGTCGTCAGAAAAAGCCCGACGTGGGTTCTGCGCAACTTGCGGTTGCGTTTTATTTTTTGAACCTACAAATGGTGGTTGGATTGGTATTTCAATGGGGGCTTTTGATGGGCCGACAAATACAAAATTAGAAAGACATATCTTTGTCGGCGATAAGGGCGACTATTATGAAATTAATGATAGTGCCCAGCAATACGAGCTTTATCCCGGTGCTGAGAGCGCTAAATAAGATCTTATCAATGAAAGCTAACGAGGCCCTAACTATTTCAGGTATTGAATCACTCATTAAAAATCTTAATACAAATTTAAACTCTGCCGAACGAGCAAATTGTTTCAATGCCGTTGAGTTATTTTGGAACGATTCTCAAATACAGAGATTTTTAGGGCCTGAAGAATTTATTGCTTACATCTCAACAAAATTTAAACAAATTTCTTTGAGTGAAAGTTTAATACAAGGGGACGTCACTCTTATTTGGACGAGGAGCAGCTCATTGCTTCCAGTTGGCCAAATTCGGATCGATGATTTGGTACAAAAACGTAATGGCTATCCGTTCGGTCTTATCATTGAACATGCATTTGTAATTATTGACGAAGAAAAAATTTTTGAAAAGGCAGATCCGAAACCTTCTACTTTGTACCAGATCACCTCAAAACAAGAGGCTTTCGCCCCGTATCAGAATTTAAATGGCTTTGAATTGACGAGGCATAGAAGGCATTGACGGCTCTACCATTCTTCATTTTAGACACTAACTCAATTGACGTGGCCATCAAGAAAGAATGAACTTTTTACCATTATTGGTTTGAATCATTAAAGGCACTATTTTCATTATTTTTAATCATGAGCGCGGTGTATAAATTCTGTAATTACCAACGATATGAAAGTCGTAAAAGAGGAAAACATGAAAGCAGAAATTTTATTAGTGATTGTATCTTTAAGTCTCGCACAACAGGCCATGGCCTATCCGGGGTGGATTTGCAAAGACAGTGAAAACTTAGGTTACACCATGATCATTAAAAGCAATGATGTTCCGGAGACAGTCAGCATTTCAAAGAGTTCTCGTAAGCTTTACGAGAAAATACCATTAGTGAGCGACCCTCAAACAGACGGTCAAAGATATGTTTCTCCGACTTATCATAATAAAATGAAAGCCCCGACGTCTTTAGACATTAGAATGGTATTTACGTCAGTTGGAGTTGCAACGGCCTCGATCAATGAGGTTTCTTATTTGCCGCTCTTAAAAGCATCTGCTTTCAACTGTGTATCTGAATAGGAGTTATGTTGAATGTGAGCTGCGGGCCACGGAGGGCTCACTTTGTGAACAATTAGGGCCTGTTTAAAAATACTTAGAACATAAAGACGTAAAATAGCGTATACTCCTATTTCAATTATGCAAATCAGCAAAGTAGGAAAATGGCAGAAGATCAGTTGTTAAATGAAGTACAAAAATTGAGTTTTAAATCAATCTCATGGATTTACCTTAAAAAAGGCAGCGATTACGAAAGTCAAATCTCGGCCGCAAGAGATGAATTGATATGGACACCTTCTAAGGGATCTGCCGCCATCGCAAAAAAGACAAAGTTCGGTGATGGCGTAGACCGCAGCCGAGTCATCATGATTTCGCTCGATAAGCAGCTCCTAGGTCTGTACGATGTCATGAGCCCGATTTTGCCGACCGAAAAAGTAAAACTTAAATTGTATTTAGATTTGAAAAATACAGCTTGTAAGATTCCGACGGGCAATCCGGCCGGATCCTACTTAACAAAAGAAGAATTTGTCAGTCTGTTTCAAAATTAGTGGTGTCGGACTACTTTGTTGAAGCCGGCTTGTAAGGGCCATCCAGTAAGCCTTGTCCGGGCTCAGTGAAAAGTTCTTCGCTAGCCATGATAGAAATTTCATGCGCTTGATCGGTCGACGAGTTAACCGCTTGGCTTATCATCGCACTCGCTAACATGCCGCCTAAGCCGCCGCCACCATCCGAAGATGCTATTGTTTTGTTAACTCTTCCCTGCCACAGCACCTGACCCGTTACGGCCGAGACAAGTCTTCCCGAAGCCACAACACTTGTCTGACTTTGCAAAAGAACAAACTTAGAGCCATACTGTTCAAGCGTTATATAAAGCACAGCATCGGGATTGATGATTTCTTTTATCTTCTTTAAAGAAACTTCATGCATTTCATTAGCCGAGGGTAAGCCATTTTCTTTCATCATCTGGTCAACAATAGCGACCGGAAATACGTAAAATCCTTTTTCGGCGATCGGGGCCGTTACCGTCGATAAGAAGCTGTACGTACCACGTAGATCTGTACTTTGATTTTTAGGTGGTAAGACTAAGATTGATCTAACCCGGGCGGCGCGAAATTTATCATAATTTTTCGGGCTCGCACAGCCGGCCAGTATTAATACGAATATACTTGAGACGAAATTTAAAATTAGGCTTAATTTCGTCTTTTTTGAAATTTCAAAAATCATGACTAATTTTTCCTTATTTTATTTTCGTTAAAAAACGGTCCATCAGTACTGCAGATTCCGGAAAAGCTCTTTTCTCTGCGGTGAAGTACTTGCGTGCGTCGCCGGCTTTTCCAACTTGAAGGTACTGATACCCTAAATGAGCATAAAACCCGGGTGGCAGGGGTTGGTCTTTGCTAGCAGCCCGTTGAATATCAGCTTGCATCTTTTCAATCTGATATTCCGGAGTTGCTTTGCCCGGCGATTGATATTGCGAGTAAATATTATTTTCGTAGTCGCCCCAATAATACTTGGTCGAGCTGACGCAACTACTGAATACCGCCAAAAGAGCGACCAGGCCTAAAACTTTGACTGAGAACGTACGTGAGTGAAGAAAAGTTAACGTCATGAGGCTATTTAGTTAAACTCCATCTTTTTTGTTCAAGACCTTCAACAAGACGGTCGACGGCTTCACGCATAGCTAAGTCTAAAACTTTTCCATTTAAAGTCGAGTCATAGGCCGCAGTTCCACCGAAGCCGATAACTTCACGGTTACTTAATTCGTATTCGCCGCTGCCGGAAGCTGAATAAATAACTTCAGATGTAGCCACGTCGACGACATTGACGGTCACTTTAGAATAGGCAATTTGGCTCTTGCCGCTACCAAGAATACCGAACAACTGTTGATCGCCGGTTTCTTTGCGGCCAAATTCTGTGACGTCGCCCGTGATTGCAAAATCAGCGCCCTTAATGTTTTGTTTTTTTCCCGAAATTTTAGCTTCGTCAGAAAGTTCTTTCATGTTGTCACGGTCTAAAACGCGGAAGCGACCTGTCTGTTGCAAGTGCCCCATGAGAACTGTTTTAGCCTGACTTGATAAGCGATCTGGTCCATCAGAAAACACACCTTTCATAAAACCGGATTTGTTATCAAAGTTGCTCACCATGATCGGGTGTTTTACGCCTTGAAAGCTGTATGCGGTTTTTGCCGAAGTCGATTTTGCAACTTCAATTGCTTTATGAGACTCAGACGCGCAACCAACAACCAGTAGAATAAAAGACGCTGCTAATATATAAATTATTTTTTTCATATCATTCCTTTGTTTTTAACAAGCAAAAGAATAACAGCGTGGTTTGATGTTCTCAAGGAATAGACGGCTGAAGGGGCCGCTAGGACGCCGCGACATATGTTTAAATGTTAAGAACACACGCGGGCCGTTACTTCCGTGTCTCCTCAAGCTCAATACGTGGTTTTCCGACCGGGTCTTTGTGTGTGCTGACCCAGGTATTTAAGTTAATAAAGTTATAACCCATCGCTTTTATCCCACTGACAAGTCGCTCAAGATCTTTGGGTTTTGTTTTGTCACCGTTGGCTTTATTATACTTCGGATCCAAAAGGAAGGGATGATAGAAAACTGAAGCCCAAACATCACGTAAGACTAAATTTCTTTTCGCATCTTCAAGAATTGTGTCTACAGTTCTGACAAATTGGACTTGTATAGTCAATGAGGGTTCAACGTTTCCTAAGTTTTCAGGAATCACATGCTGCGCGTACAGATCACCGTACAATTCATACGGAAATATCTGACCGAAGCGAATACTCGGGTTCGTCGTAACCTTTAGGCTCGCAAAAAAGTCCCGACGGTTTTTATTTGTTTCTTCAGTGTTCGCAATGCTGAAGAAAATTGATTTGTTAGGATCTTGCGGCTGCAGACCCTCGATCTTATTATCGATGTAAACTCCACGACTGATCATCCAAGGGAACATTTGACCGAACATGACATTGTCTAATGCAGAAGCTTCGTAATGCGGAATAACCCAAAGCGTAGGTTCTATGTTTTGGCTCTTCAGCGATTTAAAGCCATCGTCCATTTTATTAAGTACGTAGCTTACGCTATCTTCAGCTAATGGCGAGTTCGTAACAGAATTCCAAAATTCGTAATCGTCACCGCTCGCGCCCGTGTATGGATTTTTAATATTTGAATATTGATGGGTAACCCCATGCCAAATAACCGTCGTTCCGGCGGCAATGTGCTTTTGGATTGCGGCAGAAAACTGCGGAGCATCTTCCATTCTGGTCATGGGTTTCCCCGCGTGTCCGGGCACGGCATATAGCGGATCGTTGAAAATCGGGTAGAGGTTCATGTGGGCGGGTACACCGTTACGTGTGAGAATGTCCATAGCTTCTTGCAAATTACCGAGATCTTCCATCGGTCCAATATCTTCTAACCTAATGAAAGCATGCTTCGCATTGTGTTTTGGCTGCTCTTTAAGAAAATCAAACATGAGGTCAGCAAATACAAAATACCGATCTGCTTC
>JANPAD010000049.1:0-1508 GCA_031429735.1 Bdellovibrio sp.
GATAAATTAAAAGAACTTCTCATTTGAGGTTTTAAATGAGAGGCCGCCGAATCAAAAATGAGCGCATCCGCAGAATCGTAACGAGATGGATCTGTCAGCAGCGTCTCGTTGTCGACTTGTATAACCTTAAAAACTGTCAAATAGGGAAGCTCTTTTTTTAAAGCTCGAACATAGTCAGGAGTTTCTGCACCGTGCAGCTGAACTGCTTGAAACGGAATTTGGGTCGCTATATCTATAACCTTTGTGAGTTCTTCATTTTTAAACACGGCCACTGATTGCGCTGTCGGAGGCAATTCACTGACGATCATTTTTAACTGCTGAGTTGAAATCTGTCGAGGGCTTTGACATAAGATAAATCCTAGGTAATCAGCGCCAAGCGCATGTGAAAGATTTGCGTCTTTAAAATTAGTCAGCCCGCAAATTTTAACTTTCATGCTTTAGCCCCGCTTATTATTTTTCGCAGAGCTTCGTGTGGGGCTTCACTTTTCATGAAGGCCGAACCGATAAGATAGCCATCAAATCCCAAAGCTTCAAATTCTAAAATCTCAGCAGAAGAACTTAGCCCACTTTCACAGATAGCCAAAGTCGTCTCTGGTAAATGATGAATCAATTCTCGGGAGACATCTAAAGATATTCCTAAAGTATGCAGGTTTCGATTATTTATTCCAATAATTTTAGCACCAAAACTTAATGCAATTTCTAGTTCAGCTAAAGAATGCACTTCGACTAAAACAGAAAGTCCAAGATTTTCTGCGAATTTCATAAACCGTTCGATTTCTTCTGGCTGAAGCATCGCGACTATTAAAAGAATTGCATCAGCGCCAAGGCTTTTGGCCTCAAGAATTTGATGAGTGTCGACTATAAAATCTTTTTGCAGCAGTGGCAGGTCAACAGCCTCTCGAACGCTCCGTAGATCAGCAAGAGATCCATTAAAGTGCAGTGGCTCTGTTAATACAGAAAGTGCTACAGCACCTGATTCGGCATATTGCTTCGCTAAAGTCTTCTCGTTAATGGCCGATTTCAACACGCCCTGCGAGGGACTCATTTTTTTAATTTCTGCAATTATTCTTGGGCCTTTTTTTGAGCGAAGTGCGGCTTCAAATAAAAACGGAGCACGCTGAAAACGTAGACTGCTTTCAAAATTTGAAAACTTTTTTTGTTTTTCAACACGCTCTAAGGTTTCTGTACGTATGCGCGATAAAAATGAAGACATCATACGTTCACCTGAGCTGAATGTATTCTTTGGCTTTGAATTAAAAGTTGAAGAGCTTGTCCTTGATCAATCGTCGCAGCCGCAAGCTTTATTCCTGAAGCCAAATCCTGAGCCTTGCCCCCAATCATTAAAGCCGCACCCGCATTCAGCAAAGTGATATCACGACACGGCCCTTTTGTTCCGGATAATACTTTTTTTAAAAGATTAGCATTTTCTTTGGCATCGCCTCCGGCTAAGGCTGACACTTCTGAATTTGAAAAACCTAATTCTTCAGGATTAATTTCATATTGAGTAA
>JANPAD010000050.1:0-4571 GCA_031429735.1 Bdellovibrio sp.
GTTTTGCCCGTCCCGTTTTCGTTTACGTGATTGAAAAAATTAATTTCTCGATGGATGTCAAAGAGCCCGATCAAGACGCCTTCTACATCGGTTGCAAAAATTTAAAGTCTGAAGACATCGCCACCATTATTTACACGTCAGGCACCACCGGCCAGCCGAAAGGCGTTGTGCTTTTACACGAAGCCATTGCCTCTGAAGTTATTGACGGATTTGAATTGTTCAACGTGAAAAAAACCGATCGTGCCCTGACTTTTTTACCGTTCGCGCACGTGCTCGGTAGACTTGAACACTGGGGCAGCTGTTACAACGGCCACTGCCTTGCCTATGCTGAATCCGTTGAAAAAATCAGATCAAACCTTAAAGAAGTAAAGCCCGATTTCATGATCGCCGTGCCCCGTATATTTGAAAAAGTTTACGCCGGTATTTTAGCGCAAATCGAAACTCAAAAGTTCAAGCAAACAATGTTTCAACAGGCCCTTGAAGCCGCTGTTGAAATTGAAAAGTACCGCAAGACCAAGTCAGCTATTCCGTGGGGATTGCTTTTAAAATATGAAGCCTTAAATAAATTAGCGTTGCAGCCCATCCGAGACGCCTTCGGCGGAAAACTGCGTTTTGCCGTCAGCGGCGGCGCACCGCTCGATTCCCAGCTGACAAGTTTTTTCACCAACTGCGGCGTACCGGTTTTAGAAGGCTATGGCCTATCTGAAACCACCGGCGCTATTACAGTAAATGCACTGGGTGACAGTCTACCCGGCACCGTCGGAAAACCGATCGGCGATGTTCAAATTAAAATAGCCGCCGACGGAGAAATTTTAGTTAAAAGTAAAAAGTGTCTGAAAGAATATTACAAAAACACCGAAGAAACCGCACGCTCTATTCAAGACGGCTATTTCGCAACGGGTGATATCGGCGAACTGACGGACAGCGGCTTTTTACGCATCACCGACCGAAAAAAAGATTTGATCAAAACCGCCGGCGGCAAATATGTGGCGCCGCAAAAACTTGAAGGCCTTCTTAAAATGGAGCCCTTAATATCAAATGTGCTGATACACGGCGACCAAAAAAAATATATTGTAGCGCTGATTTCATGCGACGAAGACCAACTTAAAAAATGGGCTTCGAACAACGGCATCTCCTTTGAAAGCTTTGAAGAGATTTACAGCAACCAACTTTTTAAAGCTCGCATCCAAAAGCATATCCAAAGTGTGAACTCACATTTGGCCAGCTTCGAATCTATTAAAAAATATGAAATCTTACGAGATCAATGGACCGTTGAAAACGGCTCCCTGACCCAATCCCTCAAGGTCAAACGCAAGCAGCTCGAAAAGCAATACCTTGGCTTAATCGAAACAATCTACGACTAACTTCGAGCCTAGATAAATTATTATATCGCGACAAATGGATATTTAACTAATCCGTAGTGCGGATTTTCAATTTCATTTCCAGCCTCTGAGCGGCACCGCCCGCTCATTCAAAAAGTTATCCAAAAAACTAAAAGCCGCTTTCATATCCGCGTTTATGAAATGGCCATTGTTTCAAACCATATCCATATCGTCGTCAAAGGAAAACACCGTCGCGATTTACAGAACTTTTTCCGAGTCATGGCCGGACATATTGCTCAGGAAATTTTGCGCGCCTTTCCGATTTTGCCAATTGAAAAGGCGCGAAGGGGCGGTGCCCCCTCCGCAGGATCCATGACAACCAAAATGCGTGAGACAGAGAACAAGTTTTGGCAAACTCGAATTTATTCTAGGATAGTGAGCTGGGGGAGAGAGTATCTGCGAGTTAAAAAGTATGTGATTCAGAACGCACAAGAGGCTTTTGGGCTGATCCCCTATAAGCCCCGTGCGAAGAAGAGCTCAGAAACCAAGCAATGCCGAAATGTAGAGAATACTTCTTAAAACTAGCGAGCAAGCTAAAAAAATTACACGACCTAAAGGGCTTCGCGTGACGAGCCGGCTATATGAAGCATTTTTGTTGCCTAAAGCCCACTCTTATTGGAAAAAGACCCTAGTCAAATCAGTGAGGGTTTATGCGAGTACTATTATTAGTTTATTTTGCTTTGTTTATTATGATGGCCACTTCTTGCCAGAAAACGAAAGAAGCCGGCGTTACGGCCAATTCGGCTTGTATCAACCAACCGTCTAGCTGCAATAGCTCAGTCTATCAGCAGTCTGACGGTTACTCGGCTTACGGCAACACCACCGACCCGTTCTCTTACAACGGGAGCTCGGCTTACCTTTGCAGTTGCCCTTATGGCAGTATTCCGACTTACAACTCATATGCCGGACTTGGCTGCGTTAAGGCGTCCTATTTTGACTTTAGCCTTTACGGCAGCTTCTCATCGGGCTTTCTTTACCTCGGTTGGTCGCAAAATCAATGGAACTGGCAATCTCAGCTCAGCACTTACGGCGCCAACTGCTATAACGGCGTGGTTCAGTCTTGTGTTTCGGGTGAAGAAAACATGTGTCCGGCAGGCTCTTCATGCATGCAAAACAGCCGTAACTCAAACTTAGGGCTTTGCGTAACCAGTTACAGATAATTTTCGACAGCTCTGCTTCGACCATGCTAGCTTTTTAAAGGGCTTTTTCTTCAGCCCTCTAAGGAGACCTTCATGACAACTAATCCGCTTTTACAAAAATCCAGCGCGCAAGATCAGGCTCACAATTTCGGTCAGGTTCAAGTTGAACATTACATGCCGGCGTTGAACGAAGCCATCGTTGAAGCTAAGAAAAAAATTGAACTTATTAAAAATGAAAAAGAGACTTCTTTTGCTAACACGGTTTTAGCGCTTGAAGAAGCTTCTGAAAACGTCGACCGCGTGTCAGGTTTATATTTTAATTTATTTTCGGCTGAAGCGAGCGAAGCGCATCAAGCCTTGGCACAACAAATCTCACCTGTGTTGTCGGCTTACGCGTCTGACATTTCTTTAGATGATCAACTGTTTCAAAAAATTAAATTCGTTTACGAACACCGTACCGATTTGAAATTGACCGGTGAAAATTTAAAACTGACTGAAAAAGTTTACTTAGACTTCGCACGTAACGGTGCTTTGCTGGATAGCACGAAAAAAGATCAACTGCGCGCTTTAGACCAAAAGCTCTCAGTTCTAAGCCCTAAGTTTTCTGAAAACGTTCTGAAAGCGACGAACTCTTTTGAAATGTGGATTGATAAAAATGAAGACTTGGCCGGCCTTCCTGAAGGTGCTGTTGAAGCTGCGGCCATGTCGGCCGAGGCCAAAGGCCGCAAAGGTCACTGGCTGTTTTCACTGCAGGCCCCTTCGCTGATTCCGTTCATCACTTACTCGGACCGCCGCGAACTGCGAGAAAAAATCTGGCGCGCGAGTGCGTCGAGAGCTTTCGGCGGCGAATTCGACAATCAAGAAGTGATAAAAAAAATTATCAATCTTAAATCGCAGCGCGCGCAACTGCTGGGTTTTAAAGATTACGCTGAATACGTATTGCAAGAACGTATGGCGAAAAACTCTGAGACGGTTTTTAAATTTTTGAAAAATCTTTTAGAACCATCAAAAAAAGCGGCCGAAAAAGATCTGAAAGAAGTGCAAGACTTCCGTCAGCAGCTTGAGGGCATTTCAGAAATCAAACCCTGGGACTTCGCCTATTACTCAGAAAAACTGAAAGAACAAAAATACTCTTTTAACGAAGAAGAGTTGCGCCCTTACTTCAAACTTGAAAATGTCATTGATGGAGTTTTTCAGCACGCCGAAAAACTTTTCGGCCTGACGTTCAAACAAAACGATACACTACCGACCTATCACCCTGATGTTAAAACTTTCGAAGTTTATTCGAACGCCGGCCAAGAGTACGTGGGTTTATTCTATATGGACTTCTTTCCGCGCGAGACTAAAAAAGGCGGCGCTTGGATGACCAACTTCCGCGAACAGGGCCAGTGGTCAGGCCACGTTCTGCGCCCGCACGTCAGCATCGTTTGTAACTTTACAAAACCGACTCCGACCAAACCTTCGCTTCTGTCGTACGACGAAGTACGCACGTTGTTTCATGAGTTCGGTCATGCCTTGCATGGTTTGATGTCACAGTGTCAGTACCGCTCTTTAGCCGGCACAAATGTTTACTGGGACTTCGTTGAACTGCCGTCACAAATTATGGAAAACTGGACAGAAGAAAAAGAAAGTCTTGATCTGTTCGCGAAGCATTATGAAACGGGTGCGACAATTCCAGCTGACCTCGTGGCTAAAATTAAAAAGGCGTCTTTGTTTCAATCGGGCTGGATGAGCCTCCGTCAGGTTTCTTTCTCGTGGCTGGACATGATGTGGTACACGACCGATCCGTCACTGATTACGGACGTCGATGCGTTCGAAACAAAAGCCATGGAGCCTACCCGCTTACTGGCGAAAGAACCGGGTACGAACGTGTCATGCAGCTTCGGGCACATCTTCGGCGGCGGCTACGCCGCCGGTTACTACTCTTACAAATGGGCTGAAGTTTTAGATGCCGATGCTTTTGAATACTTCAAAGAAAAAGGCCTCTACAACCAAGAAGTGGCGACGAAATTTAAAAACAGCATCTTAAGCCGTGGCGGCACCGCCCACC
>JANPAD010000051.1:0-4544 GCA_031429735.1 Bdellovibrio sp.
TGTTGATACTTTTTTACGAACTGGCGTGGCTCCGGCTTTAGGTGCTGTATAAGTTTTTTTGCTTTTACAGATTTCGCATTCGATTTTAGCTTTTGAAGTGCTGGTGTGAGCCAATACACGATGATAGCGATCGGCATTACACTTTTTGCAAAAAGTAAAAAGCGATTTCGCGACCGGTGGTAGAGCAGCATCTGTTGTCATAACTATCCTTGTTTCTGTTTGTAAACGGTTAATGGGTCTTTTAATCCTTTTTTTGCAATTTCACTCGCACTCAGATAAAAAGGTCCCTCTTGGTTCTGTAATTTAATTTGCAGATCTTTCATTGAATCGACGCTGTTCGGGTCGATCATCAGTTCTGTCGGGCCGAAGTTTTCTAAAAAGGCCAAGTCGGGCTCTTTCGTAAAAAACTTTTCCCAGCAATCGGTGTTGACCTGACAACGGTATGTCATGGTCGTCGCATGCGTGTGTAAGGGCGCATACGTACCGATCATTTCTAAATGACCGTAGTTAGAATGCAGCTTCAAAGAAGCGCTCCCCCACTGAGTCATACCTGAACATTGGTTAACGTTAGCATACCACAAACCGAAGGCTTTCGAAAGAAAGCCAAGCCCATAGTACTGCTCTTCTTTCGGTAAAATAGAATTCACCGAACAAAGATCAAAAGCCACCCATTCACCTTTGTGAACTGTCGGCGTAATAATAAACAAAGAAAGCGGACACCATTCGTTTTCTTCAGAATAGTTCAAAAGTTCTAAAACTTTTTTCGGAAGTGATTTGGTGCGGCCCGCAAAGCCGGCCACAAAACCCGGCATAGCGGCGCAGTCATAAAAAACCCAGCGCGGTATAGCTAAATCTTGTTTACCGAAAGATTTCCATTCAATTTGGTAAATAGCTTCGGCAAACGGCAGTGAATCCAGGCTCATCGCATTTTTATAAACCGGTTCGAACGGAAACCAATCCAGTTTATGACGTGTACCCGGGGATTCGATTTTATTTTCGGGACGGATAAAAACGTAAGGCCGGATATCACCGGTGTGCATCCAATCAGACTTTTTCAAAAGAGGATTCGTCAGCAATGACATTAACTCAACGGACCGATCATAGTTTCAGGACGGACCACCTGATCAAATTTTTCAGCGGTTAAAAGACCAAGCTTCACCGCTTCTTCTTTCAAAGTCGTTCCGTTTTTATGGGCGGTCTTCGCAATTTTCGCCGCGTTGTCGTAACCGATATGAGGATTTAAGGCCGTCACCAGCATCAATGAATTTTCAAGATGCTTTTTAATTTGGGCGGTATTCGCGGTTATGCCCGTCACACAATGGTCAGTGAAACTTTCGCAGGCGTCTGCAATTAAACGGATTGAATTTAAGCAATTGAACACGATGACCGGTTTAAAAACATTCAGTTCAAAGTGCCCTGTGGCTCCACCGATATTGACGGCCACATCATTACCCAAAACTTGTGCACACACCATGGTCATGGCTTCAGATTGAGTTGGGTTCACTTTGCCCGGCATGATCGAAGAGCCCGGTTCGTTTTCAGGTAAATTCAATTCACCGAAGCCGCAACGAGGGCCGCTGCCTAATAAACGAATGTCGTTCGCGATTTTCATTAAAGACACCGCAATAGTTTTAAGCGCGCCGTGCACTTCAACCAAAGCATCGTGTGAAGCCAAGGCTTCAAATTTATTGGGAGCTGTTACGAATGGAATTTTAGTTTCAGCCGCAATAGCTGTTGCCGCTTTCACCGGAAAATCTTTGTGGGTGTTCAAGCCTGTGCCCACCGCTGTGCCGCCTAAAGCGAGCTCATGCAAGTGCGGCAAAGTATTTTTCACACGTTGAATAGAGTTTTTCATTTGTGTGGAGTAACCCGAAAACTCCTGGCCCAATGTCAAAGGAGTGGCGTCCATCAAATGAGTACGGCCGATTTTAACGATCGGTTTAAATTCTTGAGATTTCTGTTCAAGAGCTTTGTGTAATTTTTCAAGCATCGGAAGCAAACGATTATGAACGCGTTCAGCAACGGCAATGTGCATAGCGGTCGGAAATGTATCGTTTGAGCTTTGGCCTTTATTCACGTCATCGTTCGGATGAATTTCTTTATTCGGTAACGTCAGGCCCAGCATGGTCATGCTCCGGTTGGCGATGACTTCGTTTGCATTCATGTTGGTTTGCGTGCCCGAACCTGTTTGCCAAACAACTAACGGAAAATGTTCGTCAAGCTGGCCACTGATAACTTCGTCAGCGGCTTTCACAATTAATTCTGCTTTTTTTAAATCAAGTAAACCGAGTTCAGCATTTGTCATAGCTGCGCATTTTTTTAAAACACCTAAGGCCCGGATCATTTCGCGCGGAAAGCGGTCTCCGCCGATTTTAAAATTTTCTGTTGAACGCTGAGTTTGCGCGCCCCACAAAGCATGGGAAGGAACCTTCACATCACCCATGGTGTCTTTTTCAATTCTGAATTCTTGCGACATAAATTCTCCGATTAACAAATTATTTTAAATTTTTAATGCTCTTTTCACCACGCACAACTTGACCCACAGTAGCTTGGTCAGTCGGATAGATGAGGAGCTCGGTAATGTTAACATGCGCAGGCTGACTCAAACACCATAAAACCGTACGGGCGATATCGTTAGCGTCGAGCGGCATCATACCCGCGTAAATCGAGTCGGCTTTTTGCTGATTTCCTAAGCGAACGAGTGAAAATTCGGTCTGGACCATGCCCGGTTCGATGTTTGTCACCCTGACGCCGGTGCCTTGCAGGTCGATACGAAGGGCATCACTGATGGCGCGAACCGCAAATTTAGTTGCGCAATAGACGGCCCCGCCGGCATAAACCAGGCGCCCGGCAACTGATCCCATGTTCACAAGATGTCCGCGAGTGCTGATAAGGTCCGGCAAAAATGTGCGCGTCACATTTAAAAGCGCCTTCACGTTTGTGTCGACCATGTCATCCATTTCAGCTTGTTTTGAGTTTTGAAAAAGCTCGACTCCCTTTGCCAGTCCTGCGTTATTGACCAACACAGAAATTTGAATTCCGTCAGCTTTCAGTTTTTGAGCAACCCGCAAAATATCTTTGGGTTTTGTAATATCAAGCGCGTGACAGACGACTTGAGGCGCCCCGGCTTTAAGACAAAGGGCGGCCAGCTTTTTAAGGCGATCAAGGCGCCGCGCAGTTAGCACCAGCGAATACTTGTTTTCAGCCATTTGCAAAGCAGTGGCTTCGCCGATTCCAGCTGAAGCTCCCGTTATGAATGCGAAACGATGACGAGTTTGAGCTTTATTTTGTGATTTTTTCATACTATATATTTAGCGCACGTGGGGTTAACTTGAAAGTAAAAAAACCGGCCGACATTTTCGATCAAGCTAGGCAGTTCTGGCTCATGAAGACCGAACCGGATGTCTTCTCGATTGATAACTTAAAAAAGAACAAAACCACTTTGTGGGAAGGCGTGCGCAACTACCAAGCACGTAATCACATGACTTCAATGAAAGTGGGCGACGGAGTTTTATTTTATCACTCAAGTTGCGAAGTTCCAGGAATAGTTGGGTTGGCTGTCGTCAGTCTTGCCGCCGTACCCGACCCAGCGCAATTCGATAAAAAATCTGAATACTTTGAAAAACGCGCCACAAAAGAAAAACCTGTTTGGTTCTGTGTAGAAGTCAAATTTGTAGAAAAATTTGACGACGTTTATTCGCTTGAAAAAATCCGTAACGACAAGGCGCTCACAGAAATGTTGGTGATTCGCAAAGGTCAGCGTCTTTCTGTGCAGCCGGTCAGTCAAAAGGATTTTTCTCACATTTTAAACGTTGCTGAATAGCAGCAGCTTCAATAAAGGGTTCACGCTTGAAATTATTTCTAGCGCCGATGGAAGGCGTAACAGATTGGGTGATGCGCGATCTGCTGACGGAAGTCGGCGGCATTGACCAATGCGTGACCGAGTTTTTACGTGTAACCGACACACTTTATCCGGATTCGGTTTTTTATAAAAATTGTCCTGAACTGCATACGGGTTCGCGCACGCGAAGTGGCACTCCGGTTTTTGTGCAGCTTTTAGGTGGGCACGCAGAACCATTGGCCTTAAATGCAAAACGCGCGCAAGAGCTTGGGGCTTTAGGTATTGACCTGAACTTCGGCTGCCCGGCCAAAACCGTCAACCGTCACGACGGCGGCGCGACTCTTTTAAAATACACCGACCGCATTTACAAAATTGTTAAAACCGTTCGTGACGCCGTACCTGCCGACACTCCGGTGACCGCAAAAATTCGTTTGGGTTTTGATGACCCGTCAGCCTGCCTCGAAAACGCCAAAGCCGTCGAGGAGGCCGGAGCCAATTGGTTGACCGTCCACTGCCGCACCAAAACAGACGGCTACAAACCACCTGCTTACTGGGAGTGGATTGCGAAAATTAAGGAAGTTTCAAGTATACGTTTAGTTACGAACGGCGAAATTTGGAATGTCGATGACTTTAAACGCTGCCATGAAGTCGCCGGCACAAATGATTACATGATCGGTCGCGGCGCTTTGAAAAATCCGTTTTT
>JANPAD010000052.1:0-4185 GCA_031429735.1 Bdellovibrio sp.
TTCAATCAAAATACTAAAACCCTAAAAAAAGAGAAAATGGCGCAAAGCGATGACATGAAGTTTCGCGTTAAACTTCTAACCGACGACCTCGACGAAGCAGAAAGCAGCTTCAAAAACGGTTTCAAAGATTATAGTTACTGGGCGCTCAAGTCGACGCTTAACAATTGCATGAGTTGCCATACTCAAAAAGGCCTGCCGATTACGAACTATAAATTCAAAAGCAACCCGGGTGAGGATAAGTTTTCGAAGGCTGAGTTTTTGTTTATTGTTCGAAACTACCCGGAAGCTCTGACCATTTATGAAGACATTTTAGCTCACTACCCAAGTAACAAATCGTCCGTTGAAAATATCGAAATGGCTGCACAAAAACTGCTGTTCTATTCTATTCGCGTCTCCCGTGACGACGTATCCACAATTGCACTTTTTAACCGCGTTTTGAAAAACTTAGAACTGCCTCAAAGCCTACGACAAGATATCAGGTCTTGGAGCGAATATCTGAATGTTAGAAAATATAGAATTAACGAAGAACAAACCATCAATACCACAAACAAACTTGAAGACTTTATTCATCATCGTGAAAAGATGTCTGAAAGCTATCACTCTCAACGGCAACGTGCGGCTGCTGATCTGGATACAGCGCACTTCTTGTTCAAGCTATTAGAAAAAAACGTTAACCCTCAAATGAAGCCCTCACTTTTGTATTATCTAGCACGAATTGAAAGTGATTACCGAATTAGCTTCTTTGACCAAACTTCGGATAACTATCTTAAAGAGTGTATTGAAAAGTATTCAACGCAGAAGATTGCAAAGAAATGCTTTGCCCTCTACAAAGAACTTCAAATTATATCTTACTCAGGAAGCCGAGGTACTGATTTGCCCTTGTCAGTCTCACGTCTTTTAGAGAAGTATGAACTCATGGTTAACAAAAAATGAAGCTGGCGCTTTTTAACTCTCAATCGTTTGAAGAAAAGCATTTCAAGCAGACAATTCAAGAGTATAAAAATATTCAAATCGATTATTTTAGCGAAAGTTTAAATGCAAAAAATGCAGTGCTTTGCGCCGGATACGACGGCATCATTTGTTTTGTAAATGATAAACTTGACGCCTCTTGTTTAACTGAACTTTCAAAACATGGTGTTAAGGTTCTATTTCTGAGATCAGCCGGCTATAATCATGTTGATATCAATCAAGCGCGCAAACTGAGTCTGCCCGTTTACAGAGTCCCCGCCTACTCGCCACAAGCCGTGGCTGAGCATGCCGTCGCGCTATTGCTTACTTTGAACAGAAAAACGCATAAAGCTTATCTGCGAATACGCGAAATGAATTTTTCACTAGAAGGTCTTGTCGGCTACAATTTGAACCGCAAGACTGTCGGCATCATCGGTGCCGGAAAAATTGGGCGGGTTTTTGCCCAAATCATTTCAGGATTTGGCTGCAAAATACTAATAGCCGATCCAGTTCCTGATACTAAATGGGCCGATGGTATTCAGGCTCGGTATGTACCGCTCGTCGAGTTACTCAAGAGTTCTGACGTTATTTCGATTCATTGCCCTTTGACTCCTGAAACTCATCACCTTATCAATCATGCAAACATTGGCGTCCTTAAAAACGGAGCCGTATTGATCAATACAAGTCGCGGTAGTATTATTGAAACACATGCGCTTATTTCGGCCCTTAAGACAGCAAGCCTAGGTGGCGCCGCACTCGATGTATACGAATTTGAATCTGAACTTTTTTTTGCTGATCACTCGTCTGAAATTATTCAGGATGAAACCATCAGTCGCCTTCTTAGCTTTCCGAATGTTCTTGTAACGGCCCATCAAGGCTTTCTAACTGAAGAATCTTTAGAGCAGATCAGCCAAATCACATTGGACAATATATCTGATTTTATGAAGAATGGTCCAGAATCAGTTAGTGAAAATAAATTATGACTTTTCGAATAACAAAATGAGTCCACTTATGAAAATAAAAATGATCACTATTTTTTCAAACTGCTCTTGATTCAATTTATTGAGAACTATTCGACCAAAAAATGAACCCGCATACCCTGCTACCAACAAAAGCGGTATATAAAACCAGTGTGACCAATCAAAGTATCCGTTAAAAAAGTAGATTGCACCCCGTACCAAATCACCACCCAAATCAATTCCTGACGAAAGTGCCACAAACACATTCTTTTCGAGTTGTAAGCTAGCTAAGGCCACCCCGCGAAGTGCGCCACCAGTACCCATCAATCCGGTTAAAAAGCCCGAGACCCCCACCGCGATCACCGCATTCGAAGTAGTCAGACGACTGATAATTTTTTGTTTAAAATAGAGAATAAGTGCTAGTGACATGATGAAAAGGCCAAGAACTGTTTTTAACTTATCTATTGGAACATATCGGCTCAACAACGCCCCCATACCAGTTAAAACAAGCGTAGGTAGTGCAAACGCTGAAAACATTTTAAAATTAAAGCTTTTTCTGAATAAATACAGTTTAGAAATATTACCAAAAATATGAAGTACAGCCGTCAACATTAGAATGAAATTAAATTGTTCAATCAAAACACCAATAGGCAGAAAGAACGTTGAAGAGCCAAACCCACTGATTGTACCCAAAAACTCAGATGCCATAGCTATTAAAACCAACAAAGCGTCATGCCAATACATAATTCAACCTTACATAAGAAACATCAAAAAGATACGACGGCAAGCTCAGGCCTAACAAAAAACCAGGTACAGAATGCCTATAATACTGCAAAACTAGTGATTCGCCACAGCTGTTTTTTCAATCGTAACTTGAAGTAAAACAAGAATGGCCGCCAAGGCTCCAAATGCACCATACAAAAAAGCCGCAGATGCGCCGACGTGATCCCAAAGAAGACCCGCGATGAGGCTTGCGAAAATAGTGCATAAACCCGTGACCGTTCCTAACAAACCTAAGCACGTTGCCTTTTTATCTTGATCAGCTAAATCAACGGTAATAGCTTTACCAACGCCGTCTGTTGCGGCCATATATAAGCCATAAATTAAAAATAAAACCGCAAATCCCGTCACAGTTTTCATGGCACTGAAACCCAAGTAAACAACCATAAACATAATAAAGCCCAAAATTAAAATTCTTTTGCGTCCAATTTGATCAGACAGTTTACCTAAAAACGGACTTGCGAGCGAATAGACTAAGTTGTAACCGCAATACAATAGAATAACGGCTTGGGTTGAAATTCCTGCATCTTTTACTTTCATCAGCAAAAACACATCACTTGAATTTGCAATCGAAAACAGTCCCCACGCCAAGAGGTAATTTTTAAATTGCGGGTTCAAACTGCCCCATTCTTTAAAAAAATTAAAACTGGCGACGTGTTTTGGCTTTGTAGAGCTCTTTTTTTTATCACGGACTAAAAAGACAACCGCTACTGAAAGCAGTCCCGGAATGAGCGCCCAATAGTACAGGCCTCGCAGATCATCGGGTTTAACGGATATAAAATAAAGTGCGAATAAAGGCCCCAGCGCAGCTC
Source organism: Bdellovibrio sp. (assembly GCA_031429735.1). Lineage (GTDB taxonomy): Bacteria > Bdellovibrionota > Bdellovibrionia > Bdellovibrionales > Bdellovibrionaceae > Pseudobdellovibrio. Next base: position 3,500 of record JANPAD010000052.1, read on the forward strand.
CCATGGTGTCCATGGCGCGATGCCAGCCAAAGGCTTCTCCTCGGCTACGTTCAGCAACAGAATCTGCTAAAAGCGCATCACGGGGTGCAGAGCGAAGCCCCTTTCCGGTGCGATCTAATGAACGTGCAAATAAAACCTGGGGCCAAGTTTGCGAAAACCCGATAATCGGTTTTGCAACAGCCGCCAATAAATAGCCGGCGAAAATAAAGCTTTTACGATTGCTGATTCGGTCTGACCAAATGCCTGAATAGGTCTTCATAAGACTCGCAATAGCTTCGGCAACGCCTTCAATAAGACCAAGCGAAGTCATTGATGCACCCAACACGGTCGTTAAAAAAATGGGCGTTATCGGATATAGCATTTCACTTGCGACATCCGCAAAAAATGAAACCAGCCCTAATTTTAACACGGTCGGGTTTAATACTTTTTCTTCGGTTGAGTCCATAGTTACACCTTTAACTAAGTGACGATAATTCGTGGGCACTTCGTTTTGCTTTCTTACCGTGCCAAGCTGCATAGACCGAAATTAGACCCGGAAGCGCAAAACCAGCGTAACCGAGCTTAACAAAAACAGTGGCGCCGACAGCAGAACCAAAAATGAAGGCGGCAATTGAACCCATTCTTAAATAATTTGCTCTCAGTTCTGTCTTTAAGATGTTCTGCTTAAGATCAAAAGTAAAAATTCG
>JANPAD010000053.1:0-1673 GCA_031429735.1 Bdellovibrio sp.
TGCCTGAAAATTCATGAGCGGTGCCAAGCCATTGCCGGTCATGGTCAACTGGGTTTCAACCGCGCCCTCGCCGGCGAAATTGAGTGTGGTATTGACCGGGACCGGACCGGTCAGGGTCAATTTGGCGCCATTGGTAAGTTCATAGGCGAACGAGGTAAATCCAGCGGGCGCAAGCTTGATTCCGCTCGTCGTGTTTGCGCTGACGAGATAGCGGAATGCGGAATCCGGCCCGATGTTGGTCGTGCCCGCAACCCCGCCCAAAGGTCCCGGAACACCGAGTTCGACGAGCAAGGCATCGCCGCCGCTGCCCAATGACAAGTCGCCGCTGATCGAGCTGCCCGCCCTCAGCACAACGACATTCTTCGAAGGAAAAATGCCCAACAAACCCAGATCGACGTTGCCTTGCACGACACCCGAATTGTCGAACCTGTAGAACGAGCTTTGGAACCCGAATGGCGCATAGCCGATGACGTTGCCGGTTATTCTGCCGAGGTTCGTGACCGAGCCGCTCAAGAAATCGATCGCCGTTTGACCGACCCCCCGGTCGATCACGCCGTTCGCGCCGTTGACTAAGCGGGAGGAGTCCACCGTCACGGTGGGCGAGCCGACACTCTTCACCAAGCCGTTATTGGTGAGTGTCGAACCGAATGCCAGATAGACGGCAGAGCCATCGACCGAAATCGTACCGTTGTTGATCACGTCGGTCGCTAAGCCAATTACGCCAATCGAACTTGGCGCACCAACAATCTGCCGGATTGTTCCGTTGTTGACGAAAATCTTTGGCTGCCCGAACGCGTAGAGATCGCCTTCAAAGCCGATCGCCCCACCGAGCTCGATCAAACCATTGTTGACCACATGGCCGGACCCGAAAATTGCGCGCGCCAGCGAGCCCGAATTGTCACTGACCCGGATTGTTCCGTCGTTGGTGAAATTGCCATTGCTGGTGTGCACGGCGACGCCTGGACCACTGAATGACAGCGTTCCGCGCGTGATAAAATCAAGGTTGGTGGCGTCGACATCGAGGATCGGTCTGAACCCGCTGCCACTCAGATCAGCGGTAAGATCGACACTGCCCGTGCCCACGAAGCTGAGCGACCGGCTTGAAGGGGTCGCGTTGGTGAGAACCAGCGCGGCATTGTTGGAGAGATCATAAACCAATGTCGAAAAAAAGGTTGGAGCGGCCAAAGTCGCGGCACGGTTGCTGTCGACCAGAAAATGAAGCGTTGAATCCGGGCCGCCTGATATCGTCCCGCTGATCCCCGCCGGACTGCCGTTCGCGGCCAATTCAGCCACCAGCGTGTCGCCACCATTGCCGAGCACGAGGTTGCCGTTCAAATGGCCGCCAACAGCCAGAAAGACATTTCGGGTCTGAGAAGCGAATGCATTCGACAGGTCGACATTGCCGTTGATCGTGCCGCCTTCATTGTTGATGGTCGAACCTTCAACGAAGTAACCCCTGGCCGTCAGAACATCGCCGTTTATGATTCCCTTGTTCGTCAGTTGCAGCGAACCGTCGACAGCGATCGCGGTCGAAGGCGCGGTGATCACACCTTCGTTGATGATCGAGGCTTGATTGGTATTGCCCAAAATCCTGATCGCCACGCCGGATGTCGCATGGATCAGTCCCGACTGATAATTCCAGATCAAGGTTCCAGCAGACCCGGCGCCCGACC
>JANPAD010000054.1:0-9337 GCA_031429735.1 Bdellovibrio sp.
CACGCGATGACTCAAGCCGCTTTTTAGGAACTTACGTTTCGGGTGGCATCTTTGCTAAAGATCCGTTCGTCAGCATTGATCAGGTCGGGGTGGGCACTCTGATGAAGACCGGTGTTGATTTGGGTCGTCAGACAAAGGGCAATTTAAAAGTCGGCGTCTGTGGCGAACACGGTGGGGACCCGGATTCAATTCAGTTCTTCGAGAACGTGAACCTAGACTACGTCAGTTGCTCTCCATACCGTGTACCGATTGCGCGATTGGCGGCGGCGCGGGCTAAGCTGTTACGTAAATAGATAAAGCGGCCCGACGTCCTGTCTAAAAGTTCGACGATTTGGGCCGAACTTCCCGTTTAAAACTCAAGTTACAAGTCTTAAGGCCTTTCGGTAAAAAGCCGATAAGATTGCTATGAAACAAGACTTCGTTGCGCGCCGTAAATACCCTCGGAAAGCTTTCCGTAAGGTCATTAGCTTGATGTACGATGGTAAGGCGGGCACCGCTCGCGGTCTGGATATCGGTGAGGGCGGCATGTCGTTTACTCACGATGAAAAACTAACGGCTCCCAAAAAGATTATTGTTAATTTCTTTTTGTCAGATAAAGATTTTTTCTCGGTGCGAGTATCACTCTTAAACACTTTTAAACAAGGCGATAGTTACTCTTATGGCGTCAGCTTTGACGACGTATCGATTGCGCTGAAACGTCAAATCCGTTCTTACGTGGCCCGCGCGGCCGCTTAGCCAAATAACTTAGCCGGTCACTTAGTCAAATGCTTAGACACTACCAAGCGCTCAAATCAAAATAACCGCATCCCAGTCAGGAACGAATGTTGAATTACATGTCGCAGGCGTGGCTCTGTCGTGCTTTTTAGTTTTAAATATTTGTGAAGTAGAATGGTGATGTTGAAGTGAAGTTGTTGAATCATTTTATCTTTTTGATTTTATTGATCTGTGTGCAGCTGTCAGCGCAGGCGCAAGCGACCGATTCAACGGTCTACCTTTCGGGCCGCGAAAAGGCCACCATAGCCTTAGCCCTGCGATTGATGAACAGTCCTGATGCCAACGTGGCCCAAGTGGCCGAGACCGCGCTGGCGCAGTTGCGCAGTCTACCGCAGTTAGCTCCCAAAGTTGTTAAAGTGGCTTCGTTCGCTGAATTCTTAAATCTTGAAACGGCCCAGCCTGTTTTTTCAGAAAACAGTCTTGATAGCCTAAAGCGGGAAGCGCTGCTCGAACTTTTAAAACCGGTTATTTACGCCAGCGACACACCGTCCGTGCAACGCCGGATTGATCGTTACAATGCAAATCTTGAAGCGACGCGACTGCGTGTAGGCGGAGAAATCTTTCGTCTGACGTCGGCATTTATAGTGGCCACTCAGGCCCAAGGCGGCACTGTGAATTCGAATTCGGTTGACGAGTTTATCCGTGAAAGCATCGATAAAAATATTCAAAATTTTTCAGCCGAACTGAATACTTCTAACTCAGAAAACGTGCGGCTTTTGTCGAAATTGTTGAAAATGTATTTCAAAAATATCCCGAATAGGCAAAAAACCAGAATCATGTATAAATTGCTGGAGCTGCCGCTTGAGCCGAAGCCGATCGATATTTTTCAGGTCATGATTCAGAACTCGGGGCCGCAAATGCAAAAGCTGGTGCAGATTATAGGGCGACATCACGATATTCCGGCTTCGTTTCAAGAGGTGTTTCAAAGACTTGAAAGCCAAGTGCAAAAAGTACCTTGGGTTGAAGTGAAACAGGTCATCGAAGCCGAAGGTCTTGATCTTAACAGCTTCACCTACTTTGAACACAAGCCGATCGGCGTGGGTACGATGGCACAAACTCATCGCGTGCAGTATGTGAATGAGCAAGGGCAACGTGTCAGTGCGGTCATCCGTTTTTTGAAACCGCATATTGAAGAACTGGTTGAAATGGATCACGAAATCTTAAAATCGATTGCACGTGAAATACAGCTTGATCCTGAAATGCAAAATTTGCTGCTTCCTTCATTAGAAAAGATTATCAAAGATATTCATTCATCGGTTGTTGAAGTACTGCAAATCAGCGATACCGTTCGCAATCAAGAACATGGCCGTGAAGTGTACAATCAGCATGAAACAATACGCTACTCACGAAGAGGCAACGAGCTTGAATTTTATGTACCAAAAGCCCGGCTTCGCGGTACCCACAACCGGCTGATGGAGCAAGAGCTGGTTGTCGGTTCGAAAGTGACAACGGTGACAACCGAATTGAGCGACGTTTACCCGGATCTGTACAAAGCGGTTTCTGAAAAAATTGCGGAGCATTGGTTTGATCAGGTCATGTTTAAAAGCGGATTTTTTCATGCCGACCTTCATCAGGGTAATCTTCTGATGCAGTATACAGAGCCCGCTGTGAAAGTTTATATTCTGGATTTCGGAATGGTCGGGCAGTTGAACGAAGCCCAGCGTGAAAGTGCGATGTTGCTGGCGCTATCGACCCGGTTGAATCATCCGGATATTATTGCGAAGCATTTGAATTTGCTGAGCGAGCATCCGCGCACGGGTGCCGAGTATGGTTCATTTTTAAATCTTGTGAAAGAAAGAGCGGTGCTCATCAGTCGCGACCCGCGCCAAGACAGCAGCATGAATGCCTGGGTGGTGTGGAGTCTCGAGCAAGGGATCAGTCTTCACTATGATTTTTTGAAACTGAACCGCGGTCTGACGGCTGTGAAGTCTATGCTTGAAGATTCTAAAAGCGGTGTCACGATAGAAAAAATTGCAGAACGAGTTGTCTTTCAAAACAAAGTGCAAACCGCGTCTATTTTAAGAAAAGAAAATCTTTTAAGATTGCGAGACTTTGCAAGCTTGGTCGGAATCGGAACCGAAGCGGGTCTTAATAGCTTGAATGATCTGCTGCCAAACCCAAAAACAAAAGGCCCCGTCCGTTTAAGATGCGAGGCCCTGATTGTTCATTAGTCTCCGTTAAGGAACTATTTAGCAGTTAAAGCTTTATGTACTTGAGCTGACAAACGCGCAATTTTGCGTGATGCTGTTTGTTTGCTGAGAGCGCCTTTTTGGGCCGCTTTCATGATTTGGCTTGTGTATTTAGACAGAAGCTCAGGAATAGACTTAACGTCTTTCTTTTTCAAAGCGCCCATAAGAGTTTTTTCACCGGTACGTACTTTTGATTTACGTGCAGTATTAACTTTGTTTTTACGAACCGCTTGACGGGCTCTTTTAGCTGCTGACTTGTGTTGTGCCAAGGTATAACCTCCATAGTATAGAAAATAAGCGAACTAAGGAGTTAACATAGAGCCCCAGCGCAAGCAAGACCATTCTGGAAATTCGGTCTTAAAAGATGCTTTGAAGATGGCTTTTGGTACGATGACCAGCCGAGTGTTGGGTCAGGTTCGCGAAAGTCTGCTGGCCTACTACTTCGATAAGCGTATTACTGATGCCTTTGCTGCCGCTTTTCGGGTCCCGAATCTGTTCCGGCGGCTGTTGGGTGAAGGTTCGTTGTCGGTCAGTTTTATCCCTGTTTTTGTAGATGCGAACCTCGATTCTCACAAAAGAGCCCAAAATTTAGTCAACTCAGTCTATACCTTCTTGCTCATCATTTTGGGAATTTTGCTGACACTCGGGTTTATTTATCCGGAATTTCTGCTGCGTATTTTGCTGGATGCGAAGTATATCGCCGATGTCGAAAAATTTGCACTGACGGTACGGCTTGCTCGGATCATGTTCGGTTTTCTATTTTTTATCAGTTCGTACGCGTTTATGATGGGTATTCTCAATGCCCTCGGCCAATATGCGCTACCGGCCATGGCGCCGACTTTTCTGAACATTGCGATGATTCTTTTTACGATGGCACCGAACAACTGGTTTGCCGTCACCGGTGATCAGTTGGCCATGGGTGTTTTGGTCGGCGGTGTTTTACAGGCACTCATTTTAGTACCGGCGCTGTTTAAATCGGGTTTTTTGCCGAAACTTACTCTCGACTTTTCAAACACTGACTTCAGGCGCGTTTTAAAAAGCATGGGTCCCGGACTTTTAGGTTTGGGGCTTTTACAGATCACCACCATTATCAATCTTCGGTTTTCCTCTTCGTTGCAAGAGGGAACGATTTCAATCATCAGTTACGTCGACCGTTTGATCGAACTACCCTTGTCATTGGTGTCGGTGAGCTTGGGTACGGCCTTGTTGCCTGCACTGTCGCAGTTTAAATCGCGCGGTATGAGTGAACAGTTCGCGCAAACTTCACGCCGTTATCTGGAACTCAATCTTCTGATGACGATGGCGGCTTCGGCGGGACTCTTTACGTTGGCGCATCCGATCGTTCAATTGCTTTTCGGGCGCGGAAGATTTGGCCCGGATATGGTTGATGCGGCTTCGGCGGTTTTGCAAACCTACTGTTGGATTATGATTTTTTCGAGCGGGGTGCGGGTGCTGACACCGGCTTATTACGCTGTGAAGAACACCTGGTTTCCGGCGACGACGTCTTGTGTTTGTCTGGTCGTTCATATTTTCTTAGCGCCTACGTTGATGGCCCGCTATCAAGTGCAAGGACTAATGATTTCAACAACCGTCAGCGCATTTTTAAATTTTGCATTGCTGCTGGGTTTTTACAAAAAATTAATCGGCGAGTTTGAATTCACAGCCTTTATAAAAAATATTTTCATGTACGTTTTCCTGGCGGCAGTGACAGCCGCGGCTGCCGGGGTGTATTTCTTATTTGAGCTCGGAACGGGCGGCACGTTCCGACTTTTTATGATGACCTTCGGCAGTGTGGCTTTTGCTGTCGCGGTTTTTATCAGCGTCGGCTATGTTTGCAAGATTACCGCTGTTCATGAAGTGGTCGAGCGTATTCGCCGACGAGTGAAAAAATAATTTGCGAAAAATATTGAGAGAATCAACGCGGATTACGTGAAAAATAGCGCATATAAAGGATGCTCGTGCTTGATGCGGCAAACAAAACACCCGAAGCCATAAGCCAGATTGAATCGGCCTTAAACAAGAAACAGAGCCCGGCCATAAAGCCGATCAAATAGGGCTTTAGTTCGTAGTAATCACTTTCAAATTGTTCCATCGTCGTTTTATTGTATTTGTGTTCCATATTTCCCCCGAAAGATGATCTCTACAATTAGGTAAAGCAACTTGAGGGCCAAGCTGAGGTGCTTCCTGGCGCTTTTAATAACTCGTAAAGCGTACTGTTTGAGCGAATTACAGAATGAGATTTCTGAATAGATAAATAAATTCAAGAGGATGCCGTGAAACCGTCTCAATTCTTTTCACATTAATAATATGTAGACGTATCAATATAGGAAAAACAAGCGGCCAAAAAGCTTTCGACCACTTAAGTAAAACTAAAACTTGTCATTGAAATAGATGCGTTCTGCATTTCTTCGTAGACGAGATTTGACTGATCAGTCGGGCGGCTGGCACCCAGAATGTAAAGTGAAGGCAGGTAGTGTTCTGTCGTCGGTACACTCAATCGACCAGCTTCGGTCGATTGAAAGTCCTCGATGAGTGGTATGAAGTTCATTGTCTTCAGGTGTCCTTTGTACCAGTTATCAAAATCTTGGGCCCAGCCGAAGGCTGCGGCGTCCGCTTGCCATTTGATTTGTCTAAGGTTGTGAACGATGTTGCCGCTGCCGATAATCAAGACGCCGCGATCGCGCAAAAAACTCAGTTTTTGGCCAAGTTCAAAATGCTGTTGCGGAGTTTTATTTACATCAAGGCTCATTTGCAAAACCGGAATGTCGGCTTTGGGGTACATGTGTTTTAACACACTCCACGTGCCGTGATCGAAGCCCCATTCGCCGTTATCTAATGCGATATGCGGTTGTTGAATCATTTCGGCAATCTGAAAAGCTAAAGGCGGGTCGCCCGGTGCAGGATACTGAACTTTAAACAATTCCTCCGGAAATCCGTAGAAATCATGAATGGTGCGCGGTTGAAAACTGCTGGTGACCTGTGTGCCGGTGGTTTGCCAATGAGCCGAAATACACAAAATAGACTTCGGTTGTTGGTTTTGTTCGGCCCACTTTTTCAGAGTATGCGTGTACTTGTTGTCAGCCAGAGCATTCATCGGTGAGCCATGGCCCACAAAAACTGTGGGCATGGTTGGAGCTATCGATGTGGGCATTATTTTTTTGCTTGTTGTGCAGCTTGGATTTTGAGGGTGATTGTCACTTCATCACCGACAACGGGTCCTGCTTCAACAGCTTTGCTCCATGTTAAACCGTAATCCTGACGGTTGATTTTCGCTTCAGCAACGAACGCAATTTTATTATTACCGTAAGCGTCTTTAACTGCACCTTTATAAGAACCTGTGAAAGTTACTTTTTTAGTTGTGCTTTTGATTGTTAAATCGCCGATCAATTTAAATGATTTTTCATTGCCGGTAATTGACGTGGTTTTGAAAGTCATTTTAGGGTATTTAGCCGCATCAAAAAAATCGGGGCTTTTTAAATGATTATCACGGTCCGTAACTGATGTGTCGATAGACGCGATGTCTGCTTCGGCTTCAACTTTTGAATTTATGAATTTACCATCAGACGTAACTTTGCCTGAGAAAGTTTTGAATTTTCCTTCAACAGATGAAATCACTAAGTGCGGAATTTCAAAGTTGATGCTTGAGTGCATCGGATCGATATCGTAAACGCCCGGTGCTAAAGCTGAGGCTGAAGCCGCGGCGGCGACAGGTTTTGCTTTAGCAGCTGCGTTTGCGGCGATTGAAAGGCTTAAAGTTAAAAGTGCCGCGTAGACGAATTGTTTCATGTGTTCTCCTGACATGATGGTTTATTGTAGCGGGTAATTCCCGCGATGACTTAACTATCGCCCATTTTAGATCGTTCGAAAAGTGGCATAAAAGGAATATACTGTTGCATAATTGGAACGATTAGAACAAACTGGCTGCATGGATTATAACCAAATGGCACTCTTCGTCGCGATTGTTGAAGCTGGAAGCTTATCTGAGGCCGCCAGACGGTTAAATGTAGCGAAATCAAACCTCAGCCGCAACCTGTCGCAGCTCGAAAAAAACTTGGGTACTCAACTGGTTTATCGTAACACCCGAAATTTTCAACCGACTGAAGCTGGCCGTCATTTGTACCAGCTGTGCCGTGAACCTCTGTTTCAAATTCGTGCCGCCGGTGAAACTATTCAACACGATCAAGATGAACTGAAAGGTAAGTTGATTGTCACCATGGCGATTGATTTGGCGCATACGATGATGCCGGCCCTGCTGGCCGAGTTTGTGAAACGCTATCCTCAAATTGAACTCGACATACGCGGTGAAGATCGCACCGTTGATTTGGTTAAAGAAGGGGTTGATCTTGCCCTTCGTATCGGCCCGTTGGTGGATTCAAACTTGCGGGCTCTGAAGATCGGTGAAATCCGTTTGATTTTTGTGAGCACACCGGCTTACTTGAATTCGGCACCTAAAATTCGTCAGCTTGAGCAGTTGGCGCAGCATCCGATAACTTTGTTCAGTGTAAGGCAAGAAAAGCTCACTGTGCTGAACAGGAAAACTAACCGCAAATCGAAGCTGAAGCTTCATGCGCACGTCATGGTGAACACACCGATCGCGGCGAAATCGTTGGTCGCGAGCGGGCACGGGTTAGCTTTGCTGCCGGATTTTATCTGCTATGAAGAAATCAAGTCAGGGCAGATGGTAAGAGTAATGCCGGAGTGGAGCACAGAGCCTTCGCCGTTTCACTTTGTCTGGCCGTCGCATATAGCCCAGTCGCCTAAGGTGAAGGCCCTGATCGATTTAACCCATGCCGAGCTAAAGAAATTCATGAGTTCTGGCGCCTAGCGGGTGTCGACTTTTTTTACAGTTTTAGATTCTTTACGCAGCCTTCTTTTTTGTAAGGCGAAGTGCAGTGTTATTTGCTAATGTCCCGCCATCTGAATCGGGGGATTCTGTGTCCAATTTTAAAAGTTCGGCCGTCATGGTGATGGCGATTACGCTGTCCGCAGTAGCGCACGCGGGTGCACTCAGATGCGAAAACCTATTTGATCATTCGGCCCAGCCGATTATGGTGAATCACCACGAAGACCTTCTGTCGCGTAGTGCCCAAGAAGGTCGGCAAATGAGCGTTCAGGAAATCAATCACCGGAATGCGGATATGTATATTTCACTGATGAACTACCGTCCGCCTAAAAATGCGTCGCACGCACGTTCAATCACGATGAACGAAGCCCAAATGGTGTTGGATGCGATCCGCAATAACGAAGTGACGGGTTCTTACGGTGTTTACGACCAGCCGGATGTTTCGATCGGATACTGCTTTGGCCGTGCTTCTTTTGCGCACTTACTTTTGCTTAAAATGGGCGTGCAAAAAGAATCGATTTTTAAAATGTGGGCGGTCGGCCCAATGAAAGTACACGATAACGATTCACTCACTTGGCAGTTTCATGTCACGCCGGTAGTTTTTACGCGGGATATGGGCTGGGTTGTGATGGATACGAACGAGCGGGTGCCGCAAAGAATCGGCGATTGGATTGCTAAGTACCATGCCCAAAGCACCGACAAAAAAATGCGTTTTTATTTAAGTGACGCCAGTAAGTTCGGCGTCAACATGAGCAAGTACACACGTTTACAAATGGGTTTGGATCTTGAGCGAAACAATGACTGGTACAAAGGATATTTTCAGGACATGCTCCTTCAACTGCGCACCAAAAGCTTGTCTGAACTGCGTGTGCGCGCCATTCCGCCAGAGGGTCGTTACGATTACGATAGTTTTCTGGGTCAAAAACCGGGTTGGATTTTACGTTTCCGTCGCTTTTTCGGTCTTTAAAAGAGTGTCGGCAGGTCTATCGTGAAAAATTTTTTATTCGTCTGTTTAGGTAATATCTGCCGCTCACCGACGGCCGAAACGGTCTTCAGAAAAAAAGCGGATGAAGCGGGGTTACGAGATGACCCATCTGGCACGACAATTAACCGTTGAAGATTTTGAAAACTTCGATCTGATCTTTGTAATGGATGAAAGTAACCTAGCCAACGTCAATAAAGCCAAACCGCCGCAGAGTCGAGCTCAAGTTAAAATGCTACGCGATTTTAAAGTCAAATTAGATCTGGGTATTGTGCCGGACCCGTACTACGGAGGTCCGGAAGACTTCGAACTGGTGATTGACCTGATCGAAGACTCCTGGCTCGCCTTCGAAACACATTATTTTCCGTCGACCAAGCCCTGAAATGTGTCCTTTACTTTTTTAGTGCGAACAGTTTCTTGGCTCCATTTTTTCAAATCTTTTTCGTACTCGCTGCGTTTTTGATTCCACTCGGTTTCATCACTGGCAATCTTTCGAAGATTTTCGGTGTTTTCGGTTTCTTGCGCTTTGATTTTGTTTTCGCGTTCTAG
>JANPAD010000055.1:0-3472 GCA_031429735.1 Bdellovibrio sp.
GCATGAGGACTAATTAAATCTGAACAAAAGCCGGTTGCGATTTTGACAACTTCGGGTACCGCCGCCGCTGAACTTTTGCCCGCGGCTATCGAAGCGACCTACCAAGGGCTGCCGCTGATTCTCATTACGGCGGATCGACCACATCACTACCGTGGCAGTGCGTCTCCGCAAACGATTGATCAGGTCGGACTTTTTAAAAATTATGTCGAAGTTGAGTATGACCTCGACGTGAACACAACAAAATTTGAATTTCAGTGGGGTGCTAAAAAGCCGATCCATTTGAACGTCTGTTTTGATGAGCCTTTGATTGACCAACCAACGATGAAAGAAACGCCGGTTAAATTTACGAAACTTCATGAAAAAAGAGAAACCCCGGTTTCAAGTTCTAACGGTCAAAAGCCGTTGATTATTCTAGGAGAAATCGATCCGGTTCATCAAGCGCGTGTGATTGAATTTATTTTGCATACCCGGGCTCCGGTTTTTGCTGAATCACTTAGTCACTTACAAAATAAGTCTGAAATTCAACCCTATCTGTTGCGATCAACAGAACATATTATTAAATCACTGTTTCAAAATCAGCTTTGTGATTCAGTCATACGTATCGGAGGCGTGCCGACGCTGCGGTTTTGGCGTGATCTGGAGCAGACTTTCCAATTAGTGCCCGTCATGAATTACTCCGATATTCCGTATTCAGGTCTGGCGCGTTCAGGGCACGTCTTGGAAATGAATCAGCTGAGATCATTGGTGCAGTTTCCGGTCGAGACTCTGAGCTACATTAAAAAAATCGACACTCGCTTGCAGGCTGAAAAGGAAAGACTTCTTATGCAGTATCCGATGAGTGAACCTCATCTGACACTCCGGTTGTCCGAACGAGTCGGCGAAGCGCCGGTCTACATAGGTAATTCATTGCCGATTCGCTTATGGGATCAATTTGCCGTGCACAACTCAAAAAGCATTGCCGCTAATCGTGGCGCCAACGGCATCGACGGCCAGATTTCAACGTACTTAGGTTGGTCGGAAAATAAAACTCTTTCGTATGCCTTCATTGGCGACTTAACGGCGATGTATGACTTAGCCGCCCTGGGTTTGACAGAACAGCTCAACACTCATCGTAGAAATATCGTGATAATGAATAACTTCGGCGGTCAGATATTTAAACGTGTTTTTAAGAATGATGATTTTGTAAATCCGCACAAGACTCAGTTTTATCACTGGGCTAAAATGTGGAATTGGAGTTATCTGTTGGTTTCAAGCGTCGACCAACTTGCGATGATGAAATCATTCAACACGTCCAATTTAATTATTGAGCTTGTGCCCGATGCGACTGAAACCGAAAATTTCTGGAATGATTGGGACCGAGCTTGTCAGAAGTTCTAGTTTACGCACTTCACGGATTTTTAGGGTCGGGAGCCGATTGGGATTCGGTGCAAAACACGTTGCCTGAAAATATTCATTTTAAAACTGAAAGTTTTTTTTCTTCAAATTTCAAGTCTTTCAACTTTCGATCTCTTACCACCGAACGAAAAATATTTATCGGCTATTCTTTAGGCGGACGTTTAGGACTTAAAATTTTAAGCCAGACTCCGAACGAATTTGACCATTACATTTTTGTATCGACCCATCCGGGCTTGGCTGACGAAGATCTCGAAGCTCGAAAACAGCGGGCGGCTCTTGACAGAAAATGGGCCGAACGAATTACAACAGAAAACTGGAGCGCATTCTTAACGGAGTGGAACGCCCAAGACGTCTTCAAAGGCATCACACTGAATCCGGAACGTTCAGTCGGTGATTATGACATAGAATTGTTGAAACAAAGCTTGATCGGGGATTCATTGGCGCAACAACCCGATTACCGCCAATTGATACGACAAAATCAAGACCGCTTAACTTGGGTCGTCGGCTCTGAAGATACAAAATTTAAATTGATCGCAGATGCTATGCGGGACGAAGGAATCCTTCAAAATTTAACCGTTTTGGATTCGGGGCACCGTATTTTAAGCGATAACCCGCACGCCCTCGCGCAAATCATTATGTCAGTCTTACCAACCCGCTTTTAAAAAACATTTGAATGGAGAACTTCGACTAAAGACTGTTTTTACGGAGTAGCCGAAGGAGCCGGCGTAGCAGGGGCCGCAGCGTTCTGAGCTAAAGCCGGAGCTGGTACAGCGGCTGGTTGGGCTTGCAGACTTTGCATATTTTCTTTAATCCATGCTAATTGAGCGACCACATTGGTGTAAATACCTACGCCGATGCAACTTGTTTGCGAGGTTCCGCGGCTGTCAACACCTACAACAACTTGGCCTTTTGAAGTTTTCAAGTAAGCCGGTCCGCCAGAATCGCCGTTGCAAGAACCTTTTTTAGCTTCGTCCATTTGTAACTCAAGACCGTCAGCGCTGATGGCCAAGATGCCGATGCCACTAACAGTTCTCAAAACGCCTGATGAATCGGTTGTTGAGGCGCGGTCAGCTTCAGCGCGGCCATAGCCTGATTGAATCAGTTTTTGACCGACATTCAATTTCAAGTCTGCACTTGGTAAAAGTGCCAATTTGAAATCCGCCGGAGCATCTTCAGATAATTTAAGAAGAGCTACGTCATTCCAAGATTTGCCTGAATCAGGAGCTGAGGGCGCAAAGCCTTCGTGGGCAACGCCCGTTGAAGCAATACGGATTTGTTCAGGTTTTGCAGATTCAATGTTTTCTGCGAAAACAACGTAGATATTTTGAATCGGTGATTCACTTTCATCTAAGCAGTGAGCCGCAGTTAATACGATATTTTTTGCGATGAGTGAGCCGGTGCAGATACCCATGCCGTCAGCAGTTGAAATCACGATACCGACAACGCCGGCTTTCTTCTGATCTTTAAGTGACATGTTTCTGCCGCCAACGATATTGCCTGCTAATGCGTTTGAAGCATTTTGGTTGTTCGGCGCGCAGCTAGCTAACATTGCTAAACTTAAGAGAGCGATTCCACATTGAGATTTAAAGCTGACTTCCATATTTCCCCCGTAACTGTTCAGACCAATTGCTGCAAGCCCCCGCTTGCGTTTCGGCAATTAACAACGGATCGAAATATTGTTCAAAACAAAGATGCCTATGCGGCCCATAACAAAAACTTATACAACTATGAACAACTTACAAAGCGGTTGAAAGCCCCGCCCGATACGGCGGGGAAAAGGTCTTAATATTTTCTGAAAAGATCAGTGTATTCAACGAGTTTAGAACGAATGCCCGGCTCACTGGCGGCATGACCCGAATCCGAAATGATGTGAAGTTCGGCCTCAGGAAAGGCTTTGTGGAGGTCCCAAGCGCTGCGAACGGGGCACACAACATCGTATCTTCCTTGCACGATCACTGTGGGAATGTGGCGTATTTTTGAAATGTTTTCAATCAACCAGTTCGTTGTTTTGAAAAAAGCATCGTTCATAAAGTAATGACATTCAATACGCGCGAACTGTTGAGCGAAGACCACATCT
>JANPAD010000056.1:0-3299 GCA_031429735.1 Bdellovibrio sp.
CTTAGATTTTTTTATATTATCCAATATGAACCTTCTTTTTTTCTTCAGCGTGCAGAAACCGCAGCTTCAAAACAACTTCCGTCAGCACTGACAAGAACGCATCGATTTGCTCACGTGTTGTTGACCAACCCAAGCTGACCCGTAACGAGCTTTGGGCCTCAGCCGCCGTTATACCCATGGCCAAAAGAACCGGGCTGGGCTCGGGGCTTCCGCTACTGCAGGCTGCGCCCGTGCTGACCGAGAACCCTTTTAGGTCAAGACTCATCAGCAAGGTTTCGCCGTCAATATCTTCAATCAGCAGACTTGAGGTGTTCGCTAAACGCAAACTTTCGCTAGCGGTCACGCGCACACCCGATATTTTCTTTTGCACTTCAGTTTCAAAATAATCGCGAAGCGTCTGCATCTGATTAATTTTTTCTCCAACATCGACCATCTCATCGAGCACGATATTGAGTGCCGCAATACCCAGAACGTTTTCAGTGCCGCCGCGACGGTTCCGTTCTTGACTGCCGAAGATTAACGGCTGCCATGGTGAGGAATTTTTGATATAACAAAAACCCGTGCCTTTTAAACCGTAAAACTTGTGGGCCGAAAATGTAGCGTAGTCTAAATGAAGTTCGTTAAAATTACAGACCGCTTTGCCGAAAAGTTGTACGCAATCAGAATGCATTAACGCTCCGGACGCATGAGCCAAGTCCGCCACTTCACGAATCGGAAACACAGTGCCCGTTTCGTTGTTAGCGTACATCACTGAGACCAGCGCGGTTTTAGAGCTGAGTTTACGTTTGACAAATTCGAGGTCGAGTCGACCTTCTCGCGAAACCGGAATAGAATGCACAACAGCACCTTTTTGCTTAAGGTACTCAGATACTTTCATCACACACGGATGTTCAACTGAACTCACGATAAACTCATTACGATCTTCTTTTGCGAGTTCAAAAACGGACTGAAAAATAGTACTGTTGCCTTCGCTTGCGCCCGAATTGAAATTAATTTCAATAGCGGAACAACCTAGAATTTTAGAAATTTTTTGACGGGCTTCACGCATCACCGCGCGAGGTAGCCGTGCGTCCTGATGAATTGACGACGGATTGCCGGATAGATCGATCAGCTCAGGCCAACGCTGTTTCAACAACGGCGATGGCGCCGTCGTTGCGTTGTGGTCGAGATAAACCCGCTTTTGACTAGAGGAGAAATGGGAGCTTTGCATAACGGGACTTTCTACCCGAAATCAAAAACTTTGACAAAGTGATTACTGCAAAAAGCCTCATTCGGACGACCTTCCTTCAACGCAGTCCGTGAGCCTTCGGAAGATGCGACTTTAAGAGGGCGTTAAATGTCTCAAATGAAGACAATTAGCTAAGTTATATCAACAATTTAGACGATTTAATGAGCTTTCAGCCTCAAAACGGTCGCAGAGCAGATTTCAAGACGTGTCCGACTAATTTTTACACGACATTTTTTAAGATTTGAGGCACCCTAGCCGATAGATCAGGTATGGAATATTTAGATAATAAAACTTCATGGGAAGACGTGTTCACCAAAGAACTTGAAGCTCTGACAAAAAAGATGCCGACGTTCGATATTGAAAGCCTTAGCAAATCCAAATTGCGTTTGTCTTTAGAGAACAAAATTTTGGATTGGAAAAAGTATGAGGCCTGGATTCAATCCAATTATGCTTGTGCCAGCATTAAAGAAAACCTTCCTGAACAAACTCTGAAAAGTTATTCAATTGCGGCTCAGCAAGCCTATGCTCTCTACTCGAGCTATGGCTTTTGGAACCAAGATTTGCTGCCGGCCTTCATTTGGGAAAATCAACTTATTGTGGTAGGCCTTCAGTACAGTGCAAACTTACAAAAAGTTCCAAACCATATCTTTGTTTTGGCTCCACCACGAGTCATGAATTTCTTTGCGAACTTGCTGCTCCAGGGTCGCGCCGTTACCAACGAAATGGACGATTACAGCGAAATCTTCGGCGACTCCACTCCTGCGGAATCTCTCGATGGTGTCGGGTCCAATACAGCTATCTCAATCGATTTTAAAGATTTAAACTCCGAAACGGTTGCAAATATCTCACGTGGTCCGCGCAAAACATTCCGCACCACAAAAACTGAAACTGAGGTTTGGGACCTAATTCATGACCGTCGAGAAGAGTACTTCTTTGAGGCTTTGAAGCAGTTTGATGCCTTTATTTCACTGAGAATTAATTTCGACAATACGCATATTTTCATGATGGACCCGAACATTGAAAAGCTGAACATTAACGAAAAGCTTTTTGAATACAACATTCATGCGAAAAATGCCTTTAGCGAGGTTTTTAGAACCGGAGAATCGGTTACGCTTGAAACGACTCAGGTCGGCTTACAATTGTTGAACTATAAATACATCAGTATTGCCGCGGTCAAACGCTCAAACTTAGTTGTTGGCTTCTTTGTGGGTTTGAAAAACAAACAACCGGCCGGAGTGGACCTGAACTTACTTGAAGATCTATCCCGCGAGACAGCACGAGCAAGCTAGATACTCAACCGTCTCTGTCTACCACAGATCGGATTAGAATTGAAACAGCCGGCAAGTCCGGCTCAGATCCGAATTGACTGCAAAAACAAGTTCATATGTAGGGCGCGAGAGATCCAAATCCTCGGCCTTAATTTTTTCAGACCACTCAATAAATTTGTAATCGGCCGGATCTGATATCAGATCAAAAAAACCGGAGGCTTGAATTTCGTCTTCACTCTCGAGGCGATAAAGGTCAAAATGATCAATACTGACATTCTGGTTTTGATAACGATTATGAATGGCGTAGGTAGGAGATTGTGAAAAACGTAAACCGAAACTAGCGCAGACAGCCGACACGAAAGTCGTCTTACCGGAACCCACATCGCCTTTCATCAAGACTGTGGAACCGCGAGGTATTTGATTCAACAAAAGTCCTGATAACGAAACATAATCATGATCTTTCAAAATTTCAGAATGAAGAATCAGTTTCATTTCAACTGGGCCAACATTTTTTGAGTCGATTTTTTTAAACCGTCTTCAAGAGAATAACAAATGAGCGAATGTCCGATGTTCACTTCTTTCAAGTGCGGCAACTTGCGAATCACCCGCGCGTGCTCATAATCAAGACCGTGTCCGGCATGCACTCTTAAACCCGAATCATGCGCCCTTTGTGCACCAGAAACCAACTGCTGCCAGATTTTCTTTTTCGTGGCAGCCTTTGCTAAAACCCAGTGCCCGGTATGAAATTCAACAGCGTCAGCACCCGCTTCACTGGTGAACATGATTTGCTGAATACTTGGTTC
>JANPAD010000057.1:0-2032 GCA_031429735.1 Bdellovibrio sp.
CCCGCACCACTTGAGTCATATTTCGGTCAGTTTATAACTATTAAGTGACCGCATATCGACAATGTTCAAAATCAAATGCCCATATTTTTCCCAGCATGTGATTGAAACCAAGTATCATCACATGTTCGACTCCAAGGGCGGATTTATATTCATCAAGCGGTATTGAAACAATCGAAGAATCTAAAAAATCCACATGACCGATACTTAGTTTCGAAACTTTATATATGGCAGCATCTAAGTTAACACCATTGCCATCGCCCACTGTTCCTGCTGAATCCAGCAGATTAAAAAAACTGGATATTTTCTTATAAATTCAGAGTCGACAACCAATAGCCCAGCTCCGCTATCATATATACATGCGATCCTTTGTGAGCCAAAAGTTGCTTCTAAATGAATATGTCCTTTTGGACCTAACTCAAAAGGGATATCAAATTGTTGCGAATAAGTTTTAGAAAGCTGATGATTAATGAAATCAAATTCAATTTTATAAGGCTTAAAAAAATTTAGACCTAATTTGGGCGGCTCACTCTTAATATCGTAAATTAAGGCAACCGAAAAATCATTCGCAGTTAGAGAACCAATTGTTATATTTTGACATTGATATAATCAAATTGTTTAGTTTGTCCACTTGCAGATGAGTAGGGTTTAGTTTTTGTTATGGGACTGTTTTTTATATGATCAATAGCATGTACAAAAGTTTGAGGCGAACCAGTATCAAGATAAAAATCCTGAACTGTATTATCAACTACTCCATTGACGAAAATTTGGCCCGAACCTAAGTCTCCCTCGACATATCGAAATTTTGCTATGTGTTCCATTGTCTATAAATAGTATGACATTTACAATTTGTCTATGCTGGACCTAAGCTTTTTTCTTAAATACCGATTTCTCTAGTTTTAACAGGCGCTCTTCGAACGATTCGGCTGACTCCATGGATCTCCTCAAAAACCAGTTGAGATAAGTTTGATAACCCATTCCTTGCTTTCTACCTTCAGTTTCAAGCCAGTGTAATACTTCAGCATCAAGTCGAAAAGTTTTGATAATTTTAAGCACTTTTGCTTTTTTGGCCTTAGAAAAATCGTATTGAGCCCTCATAAATTCACCTTTTCGTGATACTGTTTCTGCTCTTGAGCTGTGGCTTTACGAGCAGATATAACACGTATTATTAAATCATCATGTTTCTCGCAGAAAATCACCACTAGAACTTTTGCTTGATTCGAAAACCCTATACGAACCCAGCGTTCTTCGTCTTTAGAATGATCGGGGTCGGGTATTTCTAGGGCCTGATTATCAAGCCAAATTGTAATGGCCTCACTAAATTGAATCCCGTGTTTCGCAATGTTGGCCGATGCTTTGACCTCGTCCCACTCAAAGTCGTTAAAATTTTTGTATAACATTGTTACTACTTTGTAAACATTTAATGAGTTGCTTGAAAATATTTTTCATGTGCAATCGGATTTGCACAATTTAGGCTTAGCTCAGTTCAAAAATAAGTGAGGTTGGGGTCCGAAGGAACTTCGAGGTCGTGAATTGCAACCTCAAAAAAATGCTTTAATAACAAAAACTTAGACATGTTTTTAGATTGAAAGCTCCGGAAGCGCTGCCGTTCGAAGCTCGGATGCACAAGTTCGGACGGGATGATTTAGATTTTCTTGTGAATCGTAACAAAGAAAAGGCCCCGGTTTTATCCGGAGCCTTTTCTCGCAATTTATTCTGACCCAGTTGTTTTATCTACTGACAAACAACTGTTTCTAAAAAGATGGGTTGGTTTTGAGTCCCTTCAGCGCACATTCCTGCTTGTGCATCCATGTTGGCAGTGAAGTCGCCTGTACCGATCAGAGAGAATGAACCTTGGTTAATTTTGACCTGTTTCGACTGGTAGGCAAAAAGTAACTCAGTGTTAGGTGCAATTGTTCCAGTTACAGTTCCACTTTGTGCAGTCATGGCGTTAGGGGAGAGAACTAATGCGGCTGAGAAACCGTTCGTAAGCGTCGCGGTAAGGTCGCCGTTTGAAGCCTTAACCTGGGCATCG
>JANPAD010000058.1:0-1614 GCA_031429735.1 Bdellovibrio sp.
GAGAAAAACTCAAGTGGCAACGAACCTTTTAACACGCGCAGCTCAATCCAGGCTTCTTTCATGTTCAGTTCGACAAAAAAATCAACCTCGGCTGCAAGCTTCAAGTCTAAAAAAGGGGTTTTCAGAGTCATGTTCTGATCCGTCTTATCAACACCTCTGAATTCACTGGTTACACGTAACCGACCATCAATCAGATAAAATTCAGGAACGAAAAGTCCTTCCGCCAACATCTCAAGTATTTGAGCTTTTGATTTTTCATAAACCAAAATGCGGTCAAAACCGTTCAGTTTTAAGGAAACCTCATCGCGTGTATCGGTCACGACTGCAAAGGGGCTCTTCAGCAAGCCGTTCTCTTTCAATTCAGCTTGCCGCTTGCTTTCAAACGCAATTACCGGGCTGTTCTGCCAGCTTACGATTGAAGGGTAAGCCTGGGCCGAACGGACCACAATACTTAGGCTTAAAAATACGGCTGCTTTGATGAAACCGAGGTTCGCCATTTTAACTCAACCTTTCCAATTCATAGAGTTTCGACCACTTCAAAAGAACTGAATAAGCCGCACTTCGCGCAATGAAGTACCCGGCCCAACCATCTAAAAACCCGAGCTTTAAAAAGTAACACTCGATAAATTTAACGGTGGGTTTCGTTAAAAAATGAAAAATCGAAAAACGTTTGCCCGCATTGTGCATATGAATAGCTTGTAAAGTTGAATAGCGATTGTTGGTCTGCACCTGCTGCTCGATATTCTTAAATACGTAGTGATTCAAGTGCGATACAAGCTCTTTGTAAGACGGACCTTGAACTTTTTCATGAATCGGCGACTGATCCCAACCGGCTGTTTCACGATTAAACAAACGTACCTGATAATCCGGATACCAGCCGCCGTAATGAATCCAGCGTTTCAGATAATACGATAACCGCGGCAAGCGATAAGCCACGGAGCTGTCGAGCTCAGCCCATTTGGCTTTCAACTCATCTGCCAAGGCAGGCGAAACTTCTTCGTCGCAATCGATTGAAAGAACCCATGCGTTGCGAGCCAGCGCTGTGGCCAGGGATTTCGTCGGACCAAAACCCTTCCACTCACCTCTTTCGACGCGAGCGCCCATTTTAAGAGCAATTTCACAGGTCTGATCCGTCGAACCTGAGTCGTAAACAAGAACTTCATCGGCCCAACCGATAACAGATTGAACAGCCCGCATAATATTGGACTGCTCGTTTAGAGAGATCAAAACCACACTCAGTGGTAATTTTGCTGACTTTAATTCTTTCACTCAAATTATTGTGTTAACATTCATCTTTGTTGTCAAATTGAAGACAAGCTAGGTAACATATTTCTGCTATGAAAAATAATTCTGTATCTTTATTTTGCTTTTTATTATGTTTTTTGACTCTTTCACAAGCCCGTGCCTTTTTAGGGCTGCACGAATCGGGTGAAATTATACCTGCCGGCCATTACCGCGTGGGCGTCATTCCGCAGATTTATATCGGCAGCAACCCGAGCAACTATTACACAGGCCGAGAAAGCAGCAGCGATTTCGGCGCGTTTCTGGATATGAATATTGATCAAGACCTCAACGCCCGCTTCGTTCTGGGTACCGGCACCACCGATTTTTGGG
>JANPAD010000059.1:0-2052 GCA_031429735.1 Bdellovibrio sp.
GCTCCCGAATATTCAGGCAGTTTTCCCAGACAACCTTCAAGTGACAAAAGTGACAAGATCAAAACCTCGTGAGTGCTTTGAGGCTCGAAGCTAATTGCTGCAAAACTTCTTTTCTTTGATCCCTCTAGATATTCCTTAATAGCCTTAATGTGTAAATCACACCATGTTTCAATAGACTCGGGTCGGCTCATATCAAGCACGATTTCCGGGGCTTCAAACCCGGCTGCATAAATTGGTGAGAAACAAATATAGTAAAAAATATTGTTTGATTTAAAAACTCTAGAGTCCGGTAAATCTTTGATACATTGAGTTCTTCTGAACTTTTTCAAAGCAATGAGCAGATTTTTCATACTGCCTTTTTGCATTTCAACCGGTTCCCATTTGAAGCGATCATTACCTTCAAGTAATTCAATTTCAATCGCATGGAAAAAACAAGAAAACGAACGTCTCACTAAAAGCAAATCGACTTTCCCGTTTAGGAATTTTGTATGCTGCTGAAATTCTTCCATATTTAATTGGCAGTTACGCCGAAAATGTTTTGTGTATCTCAACAATGGTTTGAAAATTCTCTTGCCATTGTCTTTAAGAATATGAAAATCAATAGAGTCGATTATTATTGTTTGGTGTAATATAAAAAAAAACCCCACAAATGACCTAGTTAATAGCGCTATTAGCTTTTGAAAAACAACTCAAACCATAAAATTAATTGAGATATAAATTGAAATTTTTACATGAAATTTTAGGCTAAATTTCTTAAGTTTTGACGCGTCAACCAGTTGACTCGACCAGCTAGTCTTAGATCTAGGATTTTGATTTCAATTCAAAAGTAAGCCCACCGTACCGCATCGGGCTCCTCCGTCTGTCAACTAGAGTTAACAAAGCCCAATTATTTTTTCGGCCTTAAAATCTTTCGCGCAGACATGTTTTCTTGCTGAAGTAATTGATCCAAAGTCGTCGTTACTAAGTCGGTAATTTGCCAACCTTTTTTCTCGGCAAGCAAATTCAGACTGTCCCAAAGTTTAACGGGAACACGCATAGAAACCATTTTTTTGGGACCATCACTAAATTCTCTTTTTGGTATATTAAATTTATTCATTCTTAAATGATAGCCGTTAAAACAACTGTATTGACATTGCTAATACATTGCGTTATAGTTTATTTATGAACTTAAAGGTCGCAATTTACCTTAGAGTTTCTACAACAGATCAATCAACAGAGATTCAGCACAACGAAATTATATCTTTTGTAGAGTCTCGAGGCTGGATTATTTATAAAATATACGAAGATAAAGAAAGCGGAACGAAATCTAATCGCCCGGCTTTACGCCTTTTATTGCAAGCTGTTCACCAGCGACAAGTTGATGTTGTAGTCTGCTGGAAACTTGATCGTCTATTTAGATCGCTTAAAGACTTAGTAACTATGTTGCAAGAATTTTCAGAACTTGGCGTTACCTTTGTAGCTTTGCGAGATCAGATCGACATGACTACAGCCAGCGGCCGCTTGATGACCCATTTATTGGGAGCCTTTGCGGAATTTGAAGCTAGCCTCATCCGAGAAAGAGTCCGTGCAGGCATTGCAAACGCAAGGAGGAAAGGCGTGAAGCTAGGACGACCACGCTCCATTGATATGGATAGGGCGCTTACTCTCAGACAGCAAGGGTTATCTCTATCCGAGATCGCCAAGGAACTTGGAACTACTAAATCAGGGGTTTCCAAAACCCTCTCAAAAATGGCTTTGCAAGTACCGGAAATTACTAAGCTGCCAATGCAGAAAAAGTGAGTATCCAATACTAATGATTATTCAACCCTATTCTCATAATGAATTATCTGTAGAGATACCAAGCTATTTTGAAAGGGATTTTTGACATGAATGGGCGCGCCACCATGCGCACCGCCGCGCTGATCAATGGCGCGGCTTCACACTCGGTAGAGTTCGACGATATTTATCGCGACGCGGGTTATCACCCCGGCAGCCCGACGATCTCTGCGGCGCTGGCGGCGGCGCAGTCGAGCGGCGCAACGGGCGAGCGATTCTTGCGTGCGGTGATCGTGG
>JANPAD010000060.1:0-1833 GCA_031429735.1 Bdellovibrio sp.
ATGACGGCCTATGCCATAGTCCCATCCATCAGCGAAACCGAAAAAATTGCGACTTTCGAACTGACTTTATCCGTCAAAAAGCGTCAAAAGAAGTCTTGAGTGACTTGCACTCTTATGATGTTGCGCTAAACTCTAACCTCTTCCAATTTTAAGAGGTTTAGAATGTCAAAACGCGATGCTTTCGGTGATGAAGTAGAAATTAAAAACAAATCAGATTTTTCGACACTTTTCGAAGAATCGATGGGTTCAATCGGACTTAAACTTTCAACGGGTGATGCGTTGTCGGTGGAACTTCTTTCGATCGGCCGTGAAGAATCTTTTGTTTCAACCGGCACGCCGACTGATGCCATGATCCTGACCAGCGAACTGCTGGATGAAAACAAACAATTAAAATACAAAGTCGGAGATCGCCTTGACGTCGTTGTCGTTAAAACAAAAGGCGGCGAAATCCGCGTGGCAAAAAAAGGCTCGCGTCAGTCAAATGCCGATCTCGATTCTTTAGAAGACGCATTCGATATGGAGCTTCCGGTTGCGGGTACCGTCACTGAAGTTGTGAACGGCGGCTTCCGTGTTTCGGTTCAAAATAAACTCGCTTTCTGTCCGATTAGCCAGATGGATTATAAAATTGGAGATGCGGCTGAATACATCGGGAAAAAATTCGATTTTGTTATTACAAAATTCGAAGCCAGTGGCCGCAATATTGTTGTTTCGCGCCGTAAACTTTTAGATCTCGAAAAGGCCGAAAATGAAGGTCAGTTTTTAACGAGTGCTCAGCAGGGCGATATTTACCAGGGCACAGTTATGCGTATGGAAAAATTCGGTGCTTTTGTTAAGCTTGAATCCGGAGTCGAAGGCTTGGTGCATATTTCTGAAATCGGCTGGTCACGTCTTCAGGACCCTTCTGAAGTTTTAGCCCTCGGTCAAAAAGTTCAAGTCAAGCTTTTAAAATCTGAAGAAATCGACGGACGTCTGAAAGTTTCTCTTTCAATTAAGCAGGCGGGCGGCGAAAGCGACCCGTGGACCCAAGTCACTGATAAATTCCGCGTCGGCACCGTTCATGAAGGTACTGTCGAGAAAAAAGAAGTTTACGGCCTGTTTGTTAATCTTGCTCCGGGTATTACAGGTCTTCTTCCTAAATCTAAATGGCGCGATTCAATCGATCATCAGTCTTTCGAAGCCCGCAAACGCGGCGACAAAATCAAAGTTTCGGTTGATGAAGTGCTGTTTGAACAAAAGCGTATTTCTCTTGGTGTGGCAGTTGAAGTTGACGATCAAGCTTGGAGAGCCACTGAAAACGCTAAATCAGGATTCAGCAATTCAGGCCTCGGTGGTCTCGGCGATCTTTTAAAAAAACGATAATAATACGACAGACATTTTCTTAAGGATGATTAAATGAAAAAAAGTATTTCTCTATTCGCAGTCGCTTCACTTTTCTCTGTGTCGGTTTTCGCGCAGTATTCGGGTTTAGGTACAGAAAGCGTTTCTGCCGAGACTATTAAAAAGTACGCTCCACCAGAACTCAATTCGGTCATGTCGAACAAACTTAAAAAAATGCTCGACGTGAGCTCTCCGGGAATGGGGATGCTTTCGCCTGACAAAAAGACTCTCTATTTCACATGGCGTGTAACCGGTCTTTCGCAAGTGTGGAAGATCGACGGACCAAAGTCGTTTCCCGTACAACTGACAAGTGGTAATGATGCCGTGACAATTCGTGATATCGCTCCGAATGGTCAGTTTTTGATTGTTTCGAAGGATTTGAATGGCCAAGAAAACCCAGGCATTTTCCTGTGTATTGCGCAGCTCGTTGCGGTCTGCCTGGCGCTCCATGACAGG
>JANPAD010000061.1:0-4910 GCA_031429735.1 Bdellovibrio sp.
ACTAAGACTTCAAACGCAACGAGGTATTCTGTGCGATTATCCGTTTTATAAAGTAGATCGTGGGCCAGCATCAGCGAAATCCGTGTTCTGTTTGCCGAACTTGACATGCTTTCATTGTAATCAAACGGCGTTGTCACTTCGATGTCGGCTTGAGTTGTCGAGATGTAATGGGTCACTTCGTCTACGACCTTTTGGTTATAGTCTCCCGCACCCCAAGTGCGTAGGAAAATGACGAGCTGGTCGTTGAGCTGCAGATATGTTTGAGTCGACGGCATCTGTGATTGATTCGTCGAGCTTCTTGATAAGATCTTCATTACATGACTCCATACCGGCGCAGCTTGATGACGGCCTTGCGATAGTACTCGCCGTCTTCAAGATCCATGTCCGTTATTTTTTTCCATTTTTCTTTTGCGCCCTGCTTAGTTTCAGTATTGTCGATAAGACCGTAGTTCTCGTCGATAATGGACTCTTGATAAAGAGAGCGAACCTGCTTCATGAGTTCGTAAGTGTATGCATCAATACGGTCTTTGATGTCTGTATTTTCAGGATCGTAAACCACCGAGTCGCGCAAAGTGACGATCGCGTCTTTAAGCTTACCCTGTTTGTAAAGAGTATCGGCGGCACTTAGACTGCTTTCAGATTTAGCCTTTATTTTTTCTTCGATAAACGCAATCCGCTGCTCAGCCGCGGCTTTCAGCTGTTTAGGATCCGGCAAGCTTGATTGCAAAACTAGCTTGTACTGACGGATGGCTTTGAACGCGTAACCTTCAGCCTGGGTTCTGGTGGCCGTATCATACAGCGCCTGAAATTCAGCGACTTGAGTTTCATAGTTTTTAGCTGCCAAGGCTTTTTGCTCTCGTTCACTTTCCAGATCCGCAGCTTGCGCCAACAGCTTGATGTAGTCCGCGTTGTTGGGATCGATTGCAGCGACCGGCGCCAAGCACTCGTTCATTTGAGCGGCCGTCACGTCAGGTGAAATTAATTTTTTGCAGTTTTCAAGAACAAGTTTCAAGCGCGCTTCGCGATCAGCCGCCTCTTTGGCTGCCTCTTCATCCTTTTGCTTCTGAATGATTGTCAAATTAGCTTGTTCAGCCTCTTGTCTAATGCGGTTACTTTCTTTGTAACCTTCCGGTAGCAATTCTTCAATTTTACGAATTTTTTCAAGAGCGAGGTCGTACTTCTGCTGAATATGCATTTGTTCGGCTAACGAATAGTTTTCAACAACTTCTTTTTGTTGAGCGGGCGTCAGTTTATTAAATGGGTCGGATTCGTCGACGATTGCTTTCGGCGCTTCGACCTGCTGATCATACACATTCATATAATAATAAGCTCCGCCCAATACGACGACCGCAATTACAATAAGTAATGGTGTATTTAAAAACTTCTTTTTTGGCGGAGGCGCGGCGGGATCGAGCCCCTGCGATGAAGCTCCCGGCTGTGGCGGTGTCTGCTGATCAAATGTGTAAAATTGATTGTCGTAACCTTGCTCGCCCGGCATACCCGTGAATGGACTACCGTCTACCGTTACAGGCAGGGGCGCGCCTGATCCGTCGTCATAATCTTCGATTTCTTCAATTTCAGAAACTTCTTCAGCTTGGTCTTCGGCTTCGACTTCGATTTGATCGATGGGAGGGCGCACCGCGGGGCCGGGTTGCACGACAACTGACTCCGGTTCAAGCTGAATAGGTGGAATTTCAATATTTTCAACTTTGTATTTGAAGTTTGGGTCATGGAGTTCAAAATACATCACGTTATCGAGCACACTAATTGAGTCACCGCTTTTTAACGGCTGTGGATCGGTTGATGACACGGGCGTGCCGTTTAAGAATGTCCCATTAACACTGGCTAAATCGAGTAACGTGTAATTTCCGTTCACCTTATGAACTTCGAATTGACGACGACTGACGCGCTGATCAGGTATAATGATCTGGCATGAAGGATCTCGCCCCGCGACCCACACTTCGCCGACTTCAAGACGAAGCATTTCGCGGATTTCACCTTTTGAGTTGACGACCTTGATGTAGGGCATTTGAGGTGCTGCGCCCAGAATCGTGCGTGTATTTTCGTTTATTTCGAGGGGGATTTTTGGCCGATCACCGGGCGAAGCACCGACTTCGGGTAAATCCAGGAAGGTAAAATCGTACGGTGGCACATGAAAAGACTGACCGTGCTGCAGATCAACTTGTTCGATTTTTTGTCCCAAAGAAAAGACGTCGCCAAAACGAGAAATGGCAACGATTTGCCATTTGCCCTCTGAAAATTTAAGCTTGAAGTGTTCGCGCGAGATACCTTTTTCAGGTTGCAACCGTATATCGCAGCCCTCTTTACGACCGCCGACGTATTCTTTTTCGGGGCTCAGCTCGATTTCGCTGATCACCGTGCCACGTAACACCACTTTTAATCGTGACATTAACGGATACCCTGTCTGGCAAGATCACACTCCCTTACTTTCTTTTCAGAAAGCAGGAATTTAGGATCGGTATTTTTACCATCGAGCATATTTAAGACCTGAGTGTACATAGATGCGCACATTTTAAAATTATGCTTCTTATAATAAGAATCTCCAAGCATTAATTTCTCTTGGACAATTTCATCAAACCGAACCTTAGATAAGTAAAGGTGCCGTTTAGCTAGCGAATGGTCGGGTTCAAGGTTCAAAACCAACTGGAAGAACTCTTGAGCCCGCAAATAGTTACCCGATTGATAGTCGCGCATACCTCGGATGAAGTTCTCGTTAACCCGCAAAGATTGGGTCGAATTTTTGATTTTGAGCAGGTCGTCGCGTTTAACCTCAGCGTCTTTTTCACTTTTTGAATAAAGCCGCGTATTAATCTCGTCTTCATACTTCAAGGTCGAGGCTATTTTTTTAGCCTGGGACTTCTTGGTCGGTGTCGAAACAAAGTTGTAAGCCACGCCCAAAATAATCAGGCCAATCAAAACGAATTTAAAGATCGGGCTGGACATCAATGAATCGTTTTTTTCCTGCGTGGTCTGTTGGGCCCGAAATTGCGCATTAAGGTCGGTATTCAACGCTTGGTTCTGCATCATGCTCGGTGCCGTGGCCATAGGTCGCATCATTTGCTGTTGATTTAATTGCGGAGAACGCGGACGCGCCGCCACTTCTTGTGACCGAACAGCCGGCGGAGACATCTTCTTTTTAAGCGCTTTTGCCACGCGGCCGGCCGGTGGCGAAGGAATTGCGACGGCTTCGCTTTTGGGAGCCGGCACCACTGGTTCTGCCACCGGCGGCGGAGTTGCCGCGGGTTTGAAAGAGACCACCTCGCCCATCTTTTGGTTGCTGACTGACACCACGACTTGTCCGAGATCGTATTCAATTTGAATTTCAGAATCACCCAGCGTGAAAGTCGAGTGGTTGACGAGCTTCCATTTTTGGACACTTGAGCCATCAACAACAACTGCATTTTTCTGACTGAGATTTACAATTTCAATTTCATTATTAACAACTTTGATTTGGGCATGAACACGACTGACCTGCGGGTCATTCATCAGAACGACATTATTTTCGGGCCCACGGCCCATCGTAATATTGTTTTTGCTGAGCTGAAAAATCTGACCGGCGTGTGGACCTTTAACCACCGCTAATTTGATTTTTATCTCAGGTTTCTGTTGTAGTGCTGCTCCCATATAACTTAGTTATTAACTCCTTAGGTCACCTGGACCAATGTAATGACGTAGTAAGCCGGCTGATTCTCTCCATCTAGAAAGACTTGGCAGTGAATTTCGCATTCAAACTGCGAAAACGGTATCCGGTCGCTTTGTTTTTCGAACGGCGTCTGCTTACAACGAGCCAGTAAAGACTCGATATTTTGCACTAACGATGAATCCGTAAAACTCTGATAACTTTGATTCAAAATTTGATCGCGGCTGATTTGCAGCAACTGCTCAAGGTTTGTGTTGAGGGCAATTACACTTTGCCGACTGTCGATCACTAAGGCCGGATGAGAAATAATCTCAACCAAATTCGAGAACTCGACATCTTTGTTTTGCTGAGGCTGCGACATTGAGCTGCTTGCGGCTTCGCCGCTCCAAGCGCGGTTTAGAATAGTATTCACATTTGAAATCAGTTTTTGATAGGCCGGATAATCGAAATCTACTTCGGTGCGGTCAGATTTTTCGAGCATAGCTTTATTGATTTCAACGTTTAAGCTACGAATCGGAAACTCAATCAAACGGGCGAAGAGCTGGTACAAGACAAGCCCGAAAACACAGGCAATCGCTAATGTCTCCATAAACAAGCTGACCACACGGCCGTCATCTAAGTTAAGCGCCGTCACGTCGTACTTCACAACCGCATGATACTTCGGCAAAGAATCACCCGAATTCGGATCATACACGGCTATCGGAAAAGTCGCGCCGATCGTATTGGCATCAATATCTTCCACAAGTGTGCGATTTTCTTTACGTGCATTTAAAACCAGCGTACTGGCTTCGTCGCGCCCGACCTTTTCAGGAGGGGCGACGATTAAACCGTCACTTTGTTGTACGATAAACGCTTCTTTGATTCCCTCTTCTTTGAGAGCGTCGGTCACAGACAAACTTCCCATCTGCCCTGCCATCAGAGCCGCTTCGTTGGCTTTCGCCACGGCACGCGCAACCGATGCGGCTCGTTTTTTAGCTTCAGCTCTTGTCGACTCTTTAATGATACTTGTTAAAGGCAACGCGGACATCAGAGTCACGCTGATAATAAAGAGCAGCATGAATCCTTGTAAAACCTGTTTAAAAGAAAAAATATTTACAAGCTTATAGATAGCCGGCATGACTTTGGCTTCCATAAACTGATCAATCTTCTCTGAAAACGTTAAGGGAATCAATGGATTCAGGTTTGTCGTACTTTGCCCGACCGGTGCCGGAGCAAAACCGCCCAAAGGCTGATTCTGAAAATTCATCTG
>JANPAD010000062.1:0-2678 GCA_031429735.1 Bdellovibrio sp.
GAAAATATTTGAAGTTAACGCAGCTAGACTTTGGTTGAGGTCTGATCAAAGTCGTCCAACCATCTATATTATATGACGTTCATGCATGTGCTACTTTTGTCTTTTATTGAGGGGTTAACCGAGTTTATTCCCGTATCTTCCACCGGCCATCTGATTTTAGCCTCGGCTCTGCTGCAAATCGAATCGACGGACTTTTCAAAAGCCTTTGATGTCATTATTCAGTTCGGTGCAATTCTCGCCGTCATTTTTCTTTACCGCGAACGCCTCAAGTGGAATCCGAAATTTTACATGTTGGTGTTTGCCGCTTTTTTGCCGACAGCGGTTTTAGGATTTTTATTTAAAAATAAAATCGACGCGCTGATGGAAAGCACTTCAGTTGTCGCATGGGCCTTAATCTTGGGTGGCATCGTCCTTATCTTAATCGACTCTTTATTCCAAAACCGCACCACCAGCGAACTCACCTTAAAATCCGCTGCAGCCATCGGTTTCGTGCAATCGATTGCGATGATTCCGGGCGTGTCGCGTTCGGCCGCAACAATTGTCGGCGGGCAAGTCTTTGGCCTCTCGCGCGAAAAAGCGGCCGAATTTTCTTTCATTCTGGCCATTCCGACATTGGGTGCTGCGACTGCGTATAAACTCTGGAAAATCCGCCACATCATTGATGCTTCTTACACGACGGATTTGGCTTTAGGTGTTGTGCTGTCGCTGATTTTTTCGATATTTGCGATTCGTTTTTTTATTTCGGTCGTGAATCGTTTCGGCTTTAAGTACTTCGGTTATTACCGTATCGTTCTGGGAACTGCGGTTCTCATTCTTAATTCACAGGGTGTGCTTTAATGGATTTTTTTTCTAAATATAATTTAGCGCTGGATTTTAAATGGATTCTTTTCGGCCTGAACTTTGCTGTTCTTTACTTTGCGCGCTCGGTGATTGTTTGGCTTTGTCTTAAACTTAAAAAAACACAGGTCCATTTTGACCCGACGTCATTCATGCATTTCTTTTTTGAACAGCCGGTTGAAAAACCGATCAGCTGGGTTTTTATTTCGACATTGTCCTTTGCCACTCTTGAATACCTGGCCATGCCCGAAAGTTTTTCGCGATACCTTGGTCTTTTTCTTAAATTTCTGATGACCTACAATGTGATTCGCGTTTGCTATATGGCAGCAGAGGCTTTGGGCGAAGCCATGATCGAATGGTCCAAAAAAACCGAAACGCACTTTGATGACCAACTGGCCCCGTTTGCCAGCCGTACTCTTAAAGTCACAGTGATCATTGTGGGCGTGCTAGTTGGTCTGCAGAATTTCGGTGTGAATGTAACAGCTTTGCTGGCGGGTCTCGGCATCGGCGGCGTGGCCTTAGCCTTTGCAGCGCAAGACACGGTCGCCAATGTTTTCGGAACCATCACGATTATTTTGGACCGGCCATTTAAATTAGGCGATCACATCAAGGCCGGCGACACCGAGGGAACCGTTGAAGAAGTCGGTTTTCGGTCAACCCGAATTCGGACATTCTATAATTCGGTTGTGAATATTCCGAATTCCGTCATGGCGAAAGAAAAAATCGATAATATGTCCGCACGAGATGGCTGGGTCCGCTTCCGTCATTTATTAGGATTTACTTATGATGCGACAACCGAACAGCTCAGTGCATTCAGCGAACAATTACGTAACGAGCTGTTGCAAGACCCGACAATTGATCGCGACCGCGTGGCTGTCAATTTCAACGCTTTCGGCGACTCAAGTCTTAATGTGCTGGTCAACTTTCATTACCACCTGGATGACGGCGACAACGACCTCATACGTATCAATTCATATTTGAATTTGATTTCAAAATTAGCCGCTGATAAAAAACTATCATTTGCGTTTCCGACACGTACTTTGCTGGTCAGCAACCTGGCCGCGAAAGCGGCTACGGCTGAATCTCAACCCAGCTCGCTGTTAAATCCGCCGAATTCGTTTTAAAGAAAAGTAGTCCTTGGGATGTTTGCCCGGGCTGTAATACGGTTTCTTTAATCAGATGATCGCGGTAATCGATTCTTGTTGCAATCGTTGTATCGTTCAGAATTCTTTCACCACCATCGAACGGAAGCAGGTTACCCAGATTGCCACCGCTGCCTCCGTAACCGCCGCCGCCACGCGGGCTGATCGCTGCGATCGCGACCAACAGGGCCAACGAGGCCACAACAACAACTGTTACGTTATAAACGTTGGCGACAGTCGACTGCAAACTGAAGTGCGAAAACTCTTTCGGTAGACTCTTAACCGGCAAAGCGGCATACCGTTGATTTTCGACAATCAACTTGAAATAACTTTCATCGAAGTTCATTTCGCGGTCAGTTCTATTCGTGAATTTGACCAGCACCGGCGAATAACCGGCCTCAATTAATTCTTTCAGTGCCTTATTCTGTGTGTTTGAAGCCTGGTATGTCAGGTTAATCGACCTAAAGGCCGCAACGAATTCACCTATTTTTAAACGCGCAAAAAAATCATCTAAAGGATATTTTTCGGATTGGTATGCAAGGCTTTCGATACGGTAAAGAGAGTTTTCATTCAGGGCAAAAGCCCCCGAAGTTTCGGGCGCTACCATTTTGGTTTCAGCCGACGGCAGATGAATACAACCTGAATTCAGAAATAAAATCAGCACCAGAGCAAAGTGCAGCCACCGGCGTAAGAAGAACC
>JANPAD010000063.1:0-4796 GCA_031429735.1 Bdellovibrio sp.
CACCGGCGTAAGAAGAACCCGCTTGATAAACAGAAAGATGAATTTAAAGAGTCTGCAGCCATTCACGGTACAAATTGAATTGCGGATCGTTTTCGTCAGCCACGATCTGGACACGGGTTTTTTCCTTTTGATCTTCAACTAGGCTGCAAAGCAAAGCGAATTCGCTATTCACTGTCACAATAAAGTACCCGGCGACCCAGTCGGGAATGATATCTTTAAAATAAAGTCCACCTTCGGATAAATCGATGGTCTCTGTCGAAAATTCTTTGTTTTGCCCACTCAGAATGCCGCACAGGACTCGCTTCTCGTAACGGTTATGAAGGCGCGGGTGCTGAGTTTTCTTAGCCGCTTTTTTAAAAAAGCTGTCGTCAGTATCGCTATCGTTTTTAAGTTCCAGCGACGGATAGTCATCAGCATGCTGGTAACGCAGTTTAATTTCAGGGCTTAAAAAAGCCGAATAGGCCGGCGCCAGGACTGAATCCCATTTTGAGTCATTCGTTTTACAGATTTTAGTGAGTTTAAGCTCGTTGTCCGAGAACGTGAGCAAAAGCAGGCGGACTTCGTCTTCAGATAAGTTATAAAGAGTCCAAAATTTTAAAGCATTATAAAGGGCCCACATGCTTTGCCTCTGTTCTTGAAAGTGCCTGTCACGGAAATGGTACCGCCATGTTACGTCACTGTCAAAAGCCTGCACAGCTCAGCTGCAATATAGACCCGGTCGAGTAGGTTTAAGTCTTGCTTAAGTAGAAGGTACCCCCCCATGGCGGCTAGGATCCCCCCCCCACCTGGCCGTCTTTTTTTTTCTCTTTTTACCCCATACAGTTTAATCTAAAAATGTGAACCGAAGTTTAATCCTTCTTATTTCATTTTTGCTTTCAATTTCGACCACCGGTCAAGCGGCCAAAAGTTTCCGGATTGTGATTGATCCGGGGCACGGAGGCCACGATCTCGGAGCCGTCCGAGATTCATTTATCGAATCCCGAATCACGCTCGTCATGGCCAAAAAATTAAAAGAGCAATTGGCTGTTCTTAAACTGTCAGACACTTACCTCACCCGCGAAGAAGACATCAATGTCAGCCTGCAGGACAGGGTCACGCAAGCTGAAGCTCTTCAAGCCGATTTGTTCATCAGCCTTCACGCCAACACATCAACGTCAAAACATTGGACCGGTATGGAGTTTTACTTCAACACGCCGAAACCGGTTCTCAAAAAAACGGCCGATTCCGGCAACGTCACAAATAATCAGGTTTTAGCGCAGATCAAAGAAGATTTTAAAAACTATGCAAAAAGTGAAGAAAGTCTTTTGCTGACCAAAACAATTCAAACTGAAACCACTGTTTCGACAAATGAAAAAGGCATCATTAAACAGGCACCTTTTTTTGTGATTGAAAATACGGCCATGCCCTCGGTTTTAATCGAATTGGGTTTCTTATCTAACCGCCGCGAAGCTAAAAAACTGACAAATCCCGAATATCAGGATGAAATCGCAAAACGCCTTGCACAGGCCATTCTGCAATATAAGGAAAAGAGTGACAAAAGCGTACGCCTAGAGGAGAAGTAGGCTATATGAAAAGATCAGACGCCCGCCTACCGCAACAATTACGTTCAATTAAAATCACACCGCAAATTCTTGATTACGCCGAAGGTTCGGTGATGGTTGAATTCGGACAGACACGAGTCATCTGCTCGGCCAGTTATGAAGCCAAGCCACCCCAATGGTTGGCCGGCACCGGCAAAGGTTGGGTGACCGCTGAATACGGCATGCTGCCACGCTCAACGCACACACGCATGAAGCGTGAAAAAACTCAAACCGGCGGACGCACGCAAGAAATCTCGCGCCTCATCGGCCGCGCTTTACGCGCCTGTGTTGACTTGAAAGGTCTCGGCGAAAAACAAATCATGATCGACTGCGATGTCATTAACGCTGATGGCGGCACACGCACAGCTGCTGTCACCGGTGGTTTTGTTGCGCTGGCATTAGCACTTAAAAAACTGAATGATTTATCTGAAATTAAAAATATTCCATTAAAGCACTACGTCGCCGCAGTTTCTGTGGGTCTTTATGAAGACACGGACAAAATTATTCCGCTTCTGGATTTAAACTACGTTGAAGATTCCGACATCAGCACCGACATGAATTTTGTGATGACTGACAAAAACGAGTTCATCGAAATTCAAGGCACGGCTGAAGACGGCGCATTCTCAAAAGCGCAGTTACTTGAAATGATGACTCTGGCTGAACAAGGCTGCCAACAGCTTTTCAGTGAACAAGAAAAAATCATCGGCTCGTTTTTTCCATTCAACCGGTAGGTGGACTTTATGCAAATTTGGATCGCGACCGGCAACAAAGGCAAACTTGAAGAATACAAACTGACTCTCGGAAAAATTCCGGCATTTCAGATTTTCTCGCAAGCCGACCTTCCGCACTTCACGCCACGGCCTGAAGACGGCGCGACTTTTTTAGATAATGCCCGCATCAAAGCTAAATCCGTTAAAGCCCTCAAATCCGAACACTGGGTTTTGGGCGAAGACTCCGGCCTCGAAGTCGATGGCTTGAACAATTTACCGGGAGTTCATAGCGCCCGTTACGCAGGCCCGCATGCGCGTGACTCTGAAAACGTTGCGAAGTTGCTTAAAATGGTGCAGATCAGAAGCTCAGCAAACCGCAAAGCCCAATTTAAATGTGTTACGGTTGTCTTGACTCCCGATAACCAAGAATGGGTTTTTGAAGCCGTCATGCAAGGTCAGATCGCATTAAAAGCGTCTGGCGTAATGGGCTTCGGTTATGATCCTATTTTTGTTCCAGATGGTGAAACCAAAACCCTCGCCGAGCTTGGCCCCGCCTATAAAATCCAGAAATCACACCGTGCTCAGGCCCTCGCGCAGTTTATCGCAAAGCTTAAAGAAACCGCCGCTCTTCTTTAGCACTTACGCCAAAAAATAACAGACTCATCTTAGCTGTTAAATCTTCAAGTGACACTCACGCGCTTAACTGTTATTTTTTTCTCGAATCAACGATCAAATTTTGTAATCTAAAAAACGAGGGTTTTATGTCTCTTTCAAACCTGAAGATTTTTGCCGGTAACTCTACGAAAGATTTAGCGATTGAAGTCGCGCGCCTCATGGGAGTTCCAATCGGACAAAGCAGCGTCAGCTCTTTCGCCGACGGAGAGACACAAGTTGAAATTAAAGAAAGTGTCCGTGGCAAACACGTCTTTATCATTCAAAGCACAAATAATCCGGTCAATCAAAACTACGTTGAACTTTTCATTATGCTGGATGCGCTGAAACGCGCCTCTTCGGCTTCGGTCACCGCCGTTATTCCGTACTACGGTTATGCACGCCAAGACCGCAAAGTCGCTCCCCGCGCCCCGATTTCGGCCAAATGTATGGCCGATTTACTGACCACCGCCGGTGCTGACCGCGTGGTTTCTGTAGATCTGCACGCCGCCCAGATTCAGGGTTTCTTCAACTGCCCATTTGACCATTTGTTCGCAACTCCGACCATGGCCCGCGCCTTTAAGGCTGAAGTGGGCTTAGGCGAAGACATCGTGACCGTCAGCCCTGACGCCGGCGGTGTAGAACGCGCCCGTGCCTTTGCTAAACGCATTGATTCGTCATTAGCCATTATCGACAAACGCCGTTCTGGACCAAATGAGGCCAAAGCCATGCACTTGATCGGCGATGTGACCGGTAAAACGGCAGTTATCGTGGACGACATGATCGACACGGCCGGGACCCTCACACAAGCTGTTGACAGCCTACTTAAAAATGGGGCAAAACGAGTGTTCGCCGTTGCTACCCACCCTGTCTTTTCAGGGCCCGCGATCAGCCGGATTGTCGAAAGCAAACTTGAAAAAGTCTATGTTTCTGACACCATCCCGTTGAGTCAAGCAGCGAAAGATTCAGGCAAAATCAGAGTTATTTCTGTAGCGCCGGTCCTGTCTGAAGCGATTAAGCGTATCCACGATCACGACTCCGTCAGTTCGCTGTTCGTCGACTAAGCTTAGCTGGTTACGTTTTTTTAGAATTGAAAACAAAGAAACACAATGGCCTCGGGCCTTGCGCATGGTGCGCCGGGTTTGTGAGGAAGTAGTGAGGAGTAAAAATGAGCAGACAAAGAATTGAACTTAATCTTGAACCAAGAACTAAAGGCCGTGCAGAAGCACGTGGCTTACGCGTTAACAAAATGGTTCCAGGCGTGATCTATGGCGCCCTTGAAAATGCAAACGTATCTTTACACGTGAACGACGTTATTAAATACAACGCACGCGCATTTGAAAATGCT
This sequence comes from Bdellovibrio sp., assembly GCA_031429735.1. Taxonomy (GTDB): domain Bacteria; phylum Bdellovibrionota; class Bdellovibrionia; order Bdellovibrionales; family Bdellovibrionaceae; genus Pseudobdellovibrio. The sequence goes on from JANPAD010000063.1 coordinate 4,290, forward strand.
TTGATGACAATAAAATCTTCAGATACAAAATTAAACGGTAAAGTGGCCCTGATCAAAGAAGTGATCGTGCACCCACTTACTCGTCGCCCTGAACACGTCGATCTTTTCGCCCTTGATCTGACTAAATCGGTTCGCGTATCTGTCGAAGTACGTATCGAAGGTAAAGCCATCGGTCTTTCTGAAGGCGGCTTGTTGAATATCGTTGTTCGTCAGCTCGAAGTTGAATGTTTACCTACGGCAATTCCTGAAGCGATCACAATCGACGTAACAAACTTACACGTTGGTGATTCACTCCACGTGTCTGATGTTGTTGTGCCTGAAGGCGTGAAAATGATTTCTCGTCCTGAAGTTACAATCGCAGCGGTTGTTGAGATCGAAGAAGAAGTTATTGCAGCTCCAGTGGCCGCAGCAGCTCCAGCAGCAGGTGCCGCACCGGCAGCAGGCGCAGCAGCTCCAGCAGCAGGCGCGAAAGATGCAAAAGCTCCGGCAGCGAAAGCTCCAGCAGCG
>JANPAD010000064.1:0-4693 GCA_031429735.1 Bdellovibrio sp.
ACAATTTAGAAAATTCAATCGACAGACATTTGTTCATCATATTTAAAGCGGCTTTCGACATGCGGTAGTCGTAATATCCGCCACCTTTATTATCGGCAATCGAACCCATCAGACTGGTCACATGGGCAATCGTTGAACCGGCTTTCATGAGAGGTGCCACAAACTGACTGACGAGCAGTGGCGCGAAAGTATTAACCGCAAACACATTTGTTAATTCTTTGAGGTTGATATCGCGAATTGATCCGGACTCAGAACCGATCACTCCGGCATTGTTAATCAGAATGTCCGGTGGTGTTTTAGTGATGATCGTTTTAAAATCACCCCAAGTTGAAACTTGCGCCACATCCATTTTAATTAATTGAAGACTGTTTGATATTTTCGTTAAAGCCAGAAGATCTTTTGACGTCGCTTCGTCTCGGTAAGAGGCTAAAACCTGATGACCCTTTTGAAGGAACTGTTCTGCTAAAGCAAGTCCGATTCCGCGTCCTGCTCCGGTAATTAAAACTGTTTTCATTTTTTCCTTAAATTTAATTTGATGAGAAATAAATCATATAGCTTAAAAGTACGAACCGCACGGTCCACAGCGCTGTCCGAAACCAGTTCGTCGAAATGAGCTGTTTAATGACGGTTTCATCGTGCGCAAGGCTCAGTTTGTTGTGGCGAGGAACACTCACAAACGCCGTCAGCAGAAAAATAAGAATGATCAAAAAAAAACCCACCCAATTGAGAAAATTTTGGGAGTTGTAATAAACCAAAAAATAACTGGTTAGTAGTTCCAACAGCATGACCGGTGCCACAATCCAGCTTATACGATTTGAATGAAACACGTGAAACTTTTTGAAGTTTGAAACCTCAACATATAAAAATGACGGATAATGCACCAACTGCACCATCCAAATAACTCCGGTCATAAACACTGTACAAATGAAATTAAGCGCTAATATTTGATTGATCATCATTTTTCAACCTTAGTTAAGCCTGCGGCCTTAAAAAGAGCGACAGCTTTCGTTTTTTGAACAGCATGTTCCACGATGGGACGAGGATAAGAGTTAACGAAGGCTAAAGAATCCATATCGTGAATGACTTTCGCCGAGAGTCCGCGCAGTTCGGGGACAAATTTTTTGATATAGTCTGCATCGGGGTCAAACTTTTCGGCCTGTAACCACGGGTTAAAAATACGAAAGTACGGCTGCGCATCGCAACCGGTTGAAGCCGCCCATTGCCAGCCGCCGTTATTAGGCGCCAGATCACCGTCGAGAAGCATTTTCATAAAATAATTTTCACCCCAGCGCCAATCAATTAGAAGGTCTTTTACCAGAAATGAAGCTACAATCATGCGCACGCGGTTGTGCATCCAACCCGTTGTGTTGAGCTGGCGCATGCCCGCATCGACAATCGGAAACCCGGTCGTTCCTTCACGCCAGTGTTTAAAAAGTTTTTCGTTGTTTTCCCATTTTAAATCTTTGTACTGCGCTAAGAAGGCCTGTTTTTCAGTGTCGGGACGGTGAAACATGATCGAATAGTAGAATTCGCGCCAAGCGATCTCTTTAAGATACTGTGCGCGGCTTTCTTGGGCCGCATTCACCGGCTTGAACATGGTTTTTTCAAGCCCCAGCGTGCTGATAATCTGACTTGATGTGAGTGAACCGTTTTTAAGATAAATTGAAAGCTGTGAGGTTCCGGCTTCTGACGGTATATCGCGTGCGGTTTTGTATTCTTCAAGATGGTCTTTGAAACGCAGTAACTTTTCGTAGGCTGCCCCAAAGCCCGCTTCAGGGATTGGAACCGTTACGCTTTGATTGTTCTGAGCTTCAAACTTATCGAGTTGGTCGGAGTAAGGCAAAACCTTAAACTGAGACCACTGCATTTCAAATATTTTCTCGAGCCGGCCGGCTTTAAGCCGTTCATAGTAATCGAGGACATTTTTTTGCTTTTGCAGACGTGCTTGCACTTCGGGACTTTGCAGCCGGTCAAACCACTTGCGAGCAAATGGCGTGTAGATTTGGTAAAAACTGCCATCGTCTTTTAAAATTTCATGCGGCTCCATGACCACATGATCGCGTTCAGCATGAACCTGAATGCCGTAGGATTCAAACAGGGTTTGCATTTCGGCATCGCGCTGACGAGCGAAGGGTTCGTAATCACGTCCGAAGCTGATCATTTCAGGCAAGGCATACCCTTGCTTTTTAAAATCATCGAACAATTTTTTAAACGCGACCTGCGGCACATCATCGACCACCAAAAGGTCTCCGCCCTGCTCTTGCAATTCTTTTTTGAGCTGACGTAAAGTTTTAAGAAAGAAAGCAAAGCGGTTGGCTGAAAAATCAGAACGGCTCAAAAATTTTGAATCAAAGCAGAAAATTCCGATCACTTTTTTTTGAGAATGCTTCCAACTGAATCTTAAATTTTCGTTTCCGGCAACGCGTAGGTCGCGTCGAAACCAGTGTAGAGAGTAATTAGTTTTCAATTGAAGCCTGCATTTGATAAATTCTGACGAGTTGTTCGATCTCGTCGAAAGAGTTGATTTGCGAAAAAAGACTGAGCGCCAAGTTGGCCTGACTAACCATGAGCCCTAAAGCTTGGACTTTAGTTAAATCCAGTTCTGACTTCAATTTTGCTGATGATTCTGTCTCGTCTTGAAGACTTAAAAACTTGTTCTGGACATTTTGAAGCATGGGCACTTCTCGCTTTTCGAGTACATTCTTAATGACGGATAAGTAATCCGGATTGGCTTTATATAGTTTTTTACGTGAATCGACGCTTTTGACTTCAAAGATCAGTTCATATTGAAGCATTTGTTTTAAAGCCGGGCTCACCAACGCTTTAGAAACCTTCAATCGTTGAGTCAGGTCTGAGCCTGACAAGGGGCGATTCGATACAAAAATTTGCGTCCAAATCTGTCCCTGAATGCGCCTGAAGCCCCAGTACTCGATAAAATCGCCAATAGCTTCAGATAGACGGCGAACCTCTTTAAAGTCGTTTTTCCCTTGTTTGGCCATATAGTTCATAGTAGTATGAACTATATGGAAACGTCAAACGCACAAAACAAAATATCAGTTTATTACGATGGCCTCTGTAAAGTCTGCTCGTTCGAAATCGAGCATTACAAAAAGCAAGCTGGAGCAGAGAACATCGGTTTTGTCGATATCACGAACCCGTTGTTCGATGCCGCTCGCGAAGGTGTTGATCCATTTTTAGTTCACAAGTATCTGCACACAAAGACTGAAGACGGTCAAATTATCTCGGGTGTTGAAACGTCCAGATTAATCTGGAGCTACCTACCGAAATATCAGTGGGCCTACCGCCTATCGGCTAACTCCCTTGTTCGAGGCGGACTTGAAGCCTTTTACAAAATATTTGTAGCCGTGCGTCCTTATCTTCCGCGCAAAAAAGACCTTTGCAGCGACAGCCCCTACTGCGAGACGCATAAATAAATTCAAGTGCAATGGTTGTTATTCTTCTTCTACCCGATCCCCGCCAGCGCGGTGGGTCCGTAAGACTTCATCAGCTCTTCACGAAGTGCTGCGTGCTCCAGCAAACGAAGCTTCGGATCTTTTTTCAGAATTTCAAAGGCCGCATCGCGCGCTTCCATCAATAAAGTGAAGTCGCGAACTAAATTAGCCATCTTAAAACCCGGCAAGCCAGATTGTTTTGAGCCCATGAATTCACCGGGGCCGCGGATTTCAAGATCAAACTCGGCGACCTTAAATCCGTCGCTGGTTTTCTCCATGAACTCCACTCGCTCACGCGTTTCGGCCGACACGGCATAGCCCATAATCATCACGCAAAAACTCTTATGCTGGCCGCGTCCAACCCGTCCGCGCAACTGATGAAGCTGCGACAGACCGAAGCGTTCGGCGTGTTCAATCATCATAATGGTGGCGTTCGGCACGTCGACACCCACCTCGATAACCGTTGTTGAAACAAGAACATCTAATTTATGTTCTCTGAATAGAGTCATGACCTCATCTTTTTCAGCCGGTTTCATTTTACCGTGCAAAAGACCAAAACGGATTTTCGGATACTCACTCATCAGTTTGGCGCACTCATCGGTCGCGTTTTTCAGATCTATTTTTTCACTCTCTTCAACTAATGGGTACACGATGTAACACTGACGGCCGCGGGCCACGTGATCGGCCATAAAATCCAGTGCGGGTTTACGTTTAGCTTCGGTCACAACGCGCGTTTGAATAGGCGTACGGCCTTCGGGCATTTCGTTAATCACTGAAACGTCTAAGTCGCCGTAAACGGTCATGGCCAAGGTTCGCGGAATAGGCGTCGCAGTCATAATCAAAAAATGTGGACTGCGGCCTTTATTTTTTAAAATTCCGCGTTGAGCAACACCGAACCTGTGTTGTTCGTCGATAATAACGAGGCCTAAATCTTTAAACTGCACCCAATCTTCAATCAGCGCATGAGTTCCGATCAAGAAACCAATCTCGCCCGATTTTAATTTTTCTAAAATTTCATTACGTTCTTTGGTTTTCGATTTACCCGTCAGTATTCCAACTCCGACTCCTAAAGGTTCAAGCTGCTTTTGCGCATTTTTAAAATGCTGTTCAGCTAGAATTTCAGTGGGAGCCATAAGGCAGGTTTGAAAACCTGAATCGTAGGCTTTCAGTGCCGCCATAAAGCTGACCAGAGTTTTACCCGACCCCACGTCTCCTTGCACCAAACGATTCATCGGCTTACC
>JANPAD010000065.1:0-11128 GCA_031429735.1 Bdellovibrio sp.
GCTTTGATAAAACGTTCGCTGTACGAATCCAGTGCGACCGGTTGAGTTGAATTACCCACCTTTTTTTGAAGTTCTTCGTCCGTCGGCAATGATTTTTCGAGTGCTAGCAATAGATTCTGTGAAGCGCGTTCGGCGAACTGGGTTTTCAGATTTTGATCACCGATAATGGCGTACTCGTTGGAGGCCTCTGCAAATTTTTTCAGATCATACAAAAGCTCGCCATAGTAGAAGTGCATGTCGCCAACCTGGGGAGCTTGTGAAAACTCTTGAAAATAGAGTTTATAGCCCTGGTCTGCCGCCTGCTGAGAAAACTCAGCACGTGAATTTTGCGCGGTCTGATGTTGCTGAAGAATATAGTTTCTTAGTGTTTGTTCGCGCAATTGATTACTCTTGGCAATAAAAGCCGCATCTCCTGAATTCGCTTTATACCATTCCGACTTCGTGTTGTAAGCTGTTACCCAGCGGTACAACTCTGCTTTAAACTCAGGTGAATTTTTCGAGAAGAAGTAGTTTTGAACAATTTGATACTGGTATTCGAAAGCTTTTTTTGCATTCGGGTCTTGAGCAATCAAATATTTAAATACTTCGCGCGATGCTTCGCGGTTGCCTTTGTCTGAAACAAAATACCCGTAACGCTCAATGTAGTCTTTCCAGTTTTTAATTTTAAGCGACGAGAAATATTTGATCGTCCGTGGGGTATCGTCGATATCCGCGTAGAAGACGACCAAGTCTTTAAGCGCTTCATTCTCAAGACGGGCCCCATTAACTTTTTTACCGCTGGCTGCCTGTTGACGGCTGATCTGCCCGGACTTTACGATGTAATCCATGTACTTGATAGACTCTTCGGTTTTACCTAAGCGATATAAACACCACGAAGCTTTATACATGGCCACTATGTGCAGACTGTTCTTTTTATCTTTCAGTAAATTTGAGTATTCTTTGTAAGCTGGCACCCATTTTTCGCCGTCGAAAAGGTTTTCACCCATGGCGAAATGTGCTTCGCCCGCAAAGTTGCTGTTCGGGTAACGAGTTGTGAGTTGTTCGTAATACGAGCTCCCTTTAACAACGTCGTTTAATTCGAAATAGTTGTAGCCCAAGAAGAACAAAGCTTGAGGCACTTTTTGATCGTTCGGAAAGTCACGCAAGAACCAATCATAAAGCTGAATGGCTTTTTTATTGAAGTCGCGGGCTTCCGCCAACTCAAGCACCGGTTTAACTTTAAGTTTGCCGGATTGGAAATCAACTAATTTCTGATCAAACTCAGTCTGTCTGCGCGAATCAATAATATTAGCTTTTTCAACATACAGTTCAGCCAATCGCAGCCATAGCTCTCCGCGACTGGTGCTACTTTTAAACTTTTGAGTCAATTTGTATAACTCGTTGATTTGCAAATTAAGAGTTTTCTCATACTCGGCTTTATCACGGTTATCGTACTCAAAAATTTCAGAAAGCTTCGGCGGTTTAACCGACGCTAAATTAACCGGCTTCTTTTCTTCGAAAAGAACTTTGGTGTCAGGCACAACGATTGAGCTTTTTTGAATTTTATTGATTTGCAGCTGACGGCTTTCTTCGCGAACTTTTTTAATGAGATCGCCTAAAGTCAGCTTTCTATTTGAATCGGCCGGCTTCTGCGCATTCGCTGAAGCCGTACTTAAAAGAAACACAATTAAAAGACTGAAGTTGGCTTTTTTTAATTTCATAATTTACTCACAACTCTGCTTTCCGAGGTAATGGTAGTTACCGACTTCATCCAGCCAGTACTCACCTTGGAACGGATAGTACTGATATCCGTTTTCAATGTAAAATTCGCGGTCTTTGGTTTCGTCTGAAGCTAAATTTTTCTTAACGGCCTTGCCTTCGATGCGGCGCTTGAGCTGCTCTTTTTTGCCGTTAATCATTTCGTAACGAATAAAGCCGGCTTGCTCGGTTAAGTCAGTCAGCTCTGTTCGAATATCGGTTAAATGCTTTTTAGCTAAGGCGGCCACCACGCCGCGGGTGCTATTGATACGGTTATTAAGCAACCGGCCGGCGTATTGCCCGACCGTCGAAGAACGAATCTGCGCATTATTATCAACAATTCGTTTTTCATCGATCACTTTTTTCATATACGCAGTCGTACGGCGAACATCGCCTTCCGCTAGGATATATTTGACAACATTATATGGTAGCGCAACTGCGCCCATCGACTTTTGCGCGGGCTTATTTTTAATTTGCAGCCCTTTGTTGACCTCGAGAAAGTATTGGTCCATTTCAGCTTTATCTAAAAACGCGCTGACTCTTTTAAGCGCGGGACCATATTGTGAATCATAAAGTGATAAAACTTTTTCCATCTCGTCGTACTGACAAATGTAGAGATACACGATCGATCTCAGTAGCAGCGTTTCCGGCAGGTAATTATCTTCGTAGTAAGATGAATGCAGTGACTGAAAATTACTAAGGGTTGAACGGAAACGTGCGCTTCTCAACATGGCCCACGTCGATTCGAATAAAGCCGAGTGCCAAAGCACGTGATCGCGCGGAATTTTTGAATACGCATCAATTGAACGAGCCCAGTCTTTTTTCTGATAATAAATTCGAGCAACTGCCAACTGGGCGGCGACGCGGTTGGTGTCATTTGCGCGGGCTGAAGAGCGACTGGCTAATAGCTTCTGAAACGTTTGTAAAGCCGCATCGGTTTGGTTCAGTTCGGTTTGGGCTAATCCCATATTGTAGAGAGCGCTGTAATAGTAGCGGCTTTTTTCGCTGATTCGTTTGTAATACTGAACAGCTTCTTCGCGCTGGCCTTCTTTTTGTTTGATATCGGCTAAGCGGAAGTAAAGCATTTCGCGATTAGCTTCAGGAATTTGGCTGATTTCGACCCGTTGGATTGCAAAATTAAGTAATGTTTCGTCACCCAGCTTGTCTGTGGCGACAAGCAGCTTTTCGATGGCTGGTTTAGTCCAAGCGGCATCGCCCGAGCGAATGACGTCGACGAACTGAAATGCCGCTGTTTGATTGAGACTAAGCTCCATCAATGCGACACCTAGTAGATATTTAATACGCGGACGTTGCGCTTGTGCATCGGCACTGTTGGACAGATTCAAAAGACGATCGGACGCTGACACGTATTGGCCTGCTCTGATCTGTGCGATCGCTTTGTCGATTTGTTCACGAACGGCATTCTGCCGAACTTGTGCTTGTGAAGCCGAACATAAGGTTAGGCTTAACAATAAACCCAGTAAGTATTTCATCGGTACCCCGCATCCGGAAAGAAGAAGCTCACTCCGGCGGTGAAAATCAAATCGTTGTAGCTATTTTTCTCAGGAGGACCGGCTGATAAACTGTCAAGCTGCGGGGTCGCTTGGTACATGTACCAGCTGTAATCCCAACGGAAAGCCACGGATTTACTAAGAGCAAAAATTTGTCCGGTAGCGGCGTGAAAGGTTGTCACATTTTTTTCTTGCGACGTTGTATTGGCTTGCCCGACGCCGCCAGAAAAATACATATCGAAAGGAGTAATTTCGTTATTGAGTGACGTGATTTTACCGTAAATCGGTGACCACACCAGATCCAGGCCCAAATGAGATTTGGTTAAAATAAAACGTTCGGGCTCAAGACTGTTATTTGAACGAATCTGTTTGGCTGAATCTTTTTCACTGCTGGTTAGAAACATTCCGGTCAGTTCTACTCCCCATTTTTCACTGAAACCGTAGCCGAAATTGACTTTACCACCGGCGTTTAAAAACCAAGGTGAATTCGTGGTAATACCGAGGGCGCCGTAAACCTGAAAGCGCTCGGTTTTTGGCAGAAACCGTTTCTGAATGACTGAAATGTCGCTGAATGGTGCCAGCGAGTTCAGATCTGAAACAGTTTTAACCTGACCGCTCTGATACTCGGGCGAACTTTGGACGTTTTCGATTTCCTTTTGCTCTTCAACTGTTACAGCCGGCAGTGAAGGAGCTTTTTGAGGAGGACTCGTTTTGTAAAGTTCTTCGATTTTGATGACATCCTGATCATTCAACCCTTGGGCCGGAGCTGAAGACTGCGTTTGACCTCGCGCCTGCATAGCGCCGAAAAAAAGAACCGAAATGCATATCAATTTAATTCTCATATCGATTCTCCTTTAAAATAAATAGTTAAGGCCGACTTCAAGATTCGTACTGAGAGTCAACTTTTCATCAAAACTATCAAAAGTCGGTACAGGATCAGTCGACTTAAGCGCATTCGTTTTAAACGGAACCGGCGCACTATTTGCCTGTAAACGTAAATCAACTTTTAGAGCGACATGTTTACTTAGGTAAAAGCGCTCACCTACACCGCCTGAAATGGCAGGATAAGATTTATGAACGTACTTGATGAGGCCCGCTTGTCCGGTAAAATATATCGAAGTGTTCACCACACCGGTTTTAGTTACGCTGAGTTTTCCGTAGTAGGCCTTGTAGTTGTAATCGAGTAATAGAGCGCTTTCAGGTGCCGGCGCACGAGCGAAATCTAATCCGAAGTCATCTTTCAACCCTTGGGCATCTTTTGAAAGACCGTTGGAATTTTTAGAAAACATCAAACCCAGCGCATGAGCTTCATTAAAGTGATAGTTCAGCGAAAGTCCGAACCGAGTTGTGTTGAAAATCGGCTCTGTAATGGCGGAACCGCCGAACAATCCGATATCGAATGTTTCCGAATCTTGGATGTTGCGGTTCTTGACGCTGACCGGATAATCGAAAACCGGATAAACCGATTCACGGGCCAGTTCGTCTTTCGGAACATTGACCTCCTCGGCGGCCTGAGAGCCTACGCTGAAAGCCAAGATCGTAAATAAAATCAGAAGCGACACGATGATGCTTTTAACTAAGTTGCTGAACACTCTCACCTCGATTCTTTATTGTGAAAAATATAAAGAGCAAGGGCAAGCCTCGTGGCCTTTTATGAGAGACGAAAGTCTGTAAAATTAAAATTTATTGGATAAGGGTGCGACGAAAGTCTGAATCAACAACTCAAGTTCGCCTTATAAAAAAGAATTTCGCAGCAACTGCAATGAGAGATTCTTCGTGATAATTCAAATGTCATCTTATTGTGACGGCTTTAATCTGCTTCTAAATTCTTTTATTTATATATTCAGAATACGCATTAATTATATGATACAAAGAACTGGCTTTTGCGGCCGGTTCAGATTTGAAACTGCCGTCGGCAAGTCGGGTATCGTGCCACAAACCGGCGACCGGTGTTTCTAAATAGGTGGCAAGCCCTTCAAAGGCTAAATCAGCTGATTCAAAGTATTTTTGTTTTTCTTCTGCGTTTTGACTTAGTACGGCTAGCGAGACCGCCGCTTTAATTCGTTCGCAGTGGGGCCAAAAGCGAGATGTATTTTTGTTGATTTTGAAGTTCGACCAGACCTCGTCAACCGCGAATTTTCGATCTGAAGAAAGCCCGTATGTTTCAGCGTTCGCAAATAACACTTGAGCTTGCTTAAGCAAATCGGTTTTCAGAAGCTTTTGGTACTCAAGTAAAAGCCACGCCCATTCATAGTGATGACCCGGCTCGAATACAAATTGGCCATTTGATGCTTCAGGCAACCAAGGCTCGGAAAAGTGCTCGGCTAACAGATTTGTGGTTGGATCAATAAAGTGATTCAGGCAAATATTTTTCAATTCCTCGGCGAGTTGTTTCCAGCTTTCAGAATGATCGACGGCAACCCAGGCTAGAGCCGCTTCAAACAGATGCATGTGCGGATTACTTTGATAAAGAACCTTACCATTTTTAATTTCAGTAAAACCACCGGTCGCAATTCGCCGTTTGGTGTTCAAATAATCAAGCAAGGAAAGGGCTTCAGTTCGTATGTTCTCATCTTTTAAAAGACCGTAGGCCTGGCTCAAACAAAAAAGAATGAAAGCCTGAGTGTACAGCTCAACACTGTCGTTTGTAATCTCAAGCCGGTGATTAAGAGCGTGTGCATAACCACCTGATGGCCGCTTGTAGTGCCTGAAGAGCAAGTTGACGTTGGCTCTAACCAGTTCGGAAGCTTCGGCTTGAGTCATCAATTGTAGTCTTGATGCTTCGCAAACAGAATAGATTTGCCGGGCTTGGACCATCGCTCTTCGTTCCGCTTCGATGAGAGGTTTTGAATCGTAAGAAATCCATTCAAGGAAACAGCCTGAAGCCGTTTCGAATCCCAAACCAAACCACAAAGGCAGCACGTCGCTTGAAAGCCATTTTTTAGCTTTGAGGATATTTTTTTGAGCTTGATTAACTGCATTCATGGTCATTTTGTTCTACCGTAAATATTAAGTGTTGGCTCTTGGTCGCAAACGATCGAGAGCGTAGTAAGCAATAAATCCATAACAAAGAACTGGTAATATAAAGCTATGGTGCAACTGAATTTGATCAGCTAATGCGCCTTGCATAACCGGAATAATCGCACCGCCAACAATGGCCATACAAAGGACACCTGAAGCCTGAGGAGTTCTTTCACCAAGGCCTTCAATCGCAATTGTAAAAATAGTTGGAAACATAATTGAATTGAACAGACCCACCGCTAGAATAGAAATTGCAGCAGCCCAACCCGTTAAGACCATAGCCGCAATTACTAAAATTCCAGCAATGATGGCGTTAGCCATCAGAACTTTTTCAGGCTTAATTTTACTTAGAACCGCGGCCCCTGCAAAGCGACCAACCATGGCTCCACCCCAGTAAAGGGCCACGAGCGAACCGGCTGAAGTTTCTTTGTAATTTAAAATTTCAGGCAATCCGAAAAAGTTAATGAGGTAGCTACCAATAGCGACTTCTGCGCCGACGTAGCAGAATATGGCAATAGCCCCTAATACGAGCGGACGGTGTTGCAAAACAGTACCGAATATTTTTTCAAAAAGTGTGCTGTTTGATGACGAATCAGTTTCAGTCGGAATTTTGGGTAATTTTACTTTTGAAACAATAAAGGCTAAGACAAGCAATGCAATCGTCAAACCTAAATAAGGAAATTTAACAGCATCAGCTTGCATGTCGCGGTAATCAGCAAGTTCGGTCGCACTCATCAGTTGCAACTCAGCCGAATTTTTAACGGCACCAGCTAAGATAAAAGCCGTTCCTAAAATAGGAGCAATCGTTGTACCCAAGGAGTTGAAAGCTTGTGAAAGATTAAGACGAACCGAAGCTGTTTCGCTGGGTCCAAGCACCGAAACATACGGGTTTACCGCCACCTGAATTTGCGTCACTCCAGAGGCCAAGACAAACAGACCGAATAAAAATAATCCGTACGATTGAATTTGAGCAGCCGGATAGAACAATGAACAGCCGATGGCCGTTAAAACGAGCCCGTACACTGTCCCCTTTTGGTAGCCAATTTTATTCACAACGTAACCCGCTGGAATCGACACCAAGAAGAAAGCTCCAAAAAACGTAAATTGCACCAAAGCGGCCTGGGCATAATTCAATTCGAAAAGAGCTTTTAAGTGTGGAACAAGAATATCATTTAAAACTGTAATAAATCCGAACATAAAGAATAAAACGGTGACGAAGCTGAACGCTAAACGATTCGACAATGTACCGGTTTCATTCGCAGCCGTTGTGCTTGCAGTTGGCGTAACTAAGGCCATTGATCCCCCAATTGGTTTTGCAAACCATGTACTTCTGATAATGAACTGTCAAGAATCTTGACTTGAGACTTAAAATGTAAAAGAAGTGATGAAATAAATATGAAAACAAAAAAAGTTCTTGCATACGATTTAGGTGGCACCAAAGTACATGTCGGCGTCGTCGATGAAACCGGCCGTGTTTTAACTGAGCAACGAGTACCCGTTGTTGTTGAACAGGGTAAAAATGCGGTTATTAACCAATTGGCAGAATTAGGCCGTGAATACCTCAAACATTACCCTGAAATCCGTCAGGTTGGGCTCGCTTCAGCAGGACCGCTTGATCCGATCCGTGGACTTTTGCTTGATCCAACGAATATTGCAAACCCTTCAGACCCTAAAAAAAGCTGGGGCAAAGTCCCTATTGCAAAAATTTTAGGGCAAAAGCTCAAACGAAACGTCACACTTGAAAACGACGCTGCGGCCGCCATGTTGGCTGAACACTGGCTCGGCAAAGCTAAGAAGTATGACAACGCGATGATTCTGACACTGGGCACGGGGCTTGGAACCGGAATTTTTTGCAATGGTTCGTTGCTGCGTTCAGGTCGTTTTTTGCACCCTGAAGCCGGTCACATTATCATTCGCGCTGATGACCAATCCGCACCTTGTGGCTGCGGCAACTTGGGCTGCGCTGAAGCCTTTTTATCTGGTCGTAGCTTTACTCGCCGTAATCGGCCGCGCTTTGCACGGGCTGATTACCTGGCGGCCGACATTACCGAATTGGCAAAAAGCGGCGACCCTCGTGGATTAGCCGCCTTTAAAGAGTACGCGGAACTGATGGCCATCGCGATTACAAATTATGTTGTCTGCTACAGTCCTGAAATCGTTGTGTTCTCGGGTAGCTTTGCTGCGGCGGCTGACTTATTCATGCCGCAAACGACTGAGCATTTAAAAGTGTTCTTAAAACGTCGACGTGTTGGCGTTGACCTTTTGCCTAAGCTGGCTGTTTCATCTTTGGATAACAAAGCGGGTCTTATTGGCGGCGCCTACGTGGCTTTCAAGCAGATGTCGGGCAAGAACTTTCCTAAAAAGAAATAATAATGCCTATTTCAACTTGTAAAAAATACCATTTGAATATTTTGACACCACCTGAAACGATTTCAGCGGGAACGAAAATTGTAAGACCATCGTTCTGGGTGGTGCATGGTTCAATTTAGCTTTACTCAATTATTTAATTTAGCTCTTCCAGCCCTATTGTTTCTGGCACTACCGTTACACGCCCAGCTAGCAGATTCGGACGAATCATATCAGTGGGGGTATATGTCACAAGGTATGGGGGCATTTCTGCCAACATCTCTCGTGGTTGACGCCAATGTAAACCAGCTCTACATCAAGTATTCTCAACTTCGAAATGAATCGAACGTTGAGTTACCACCTGATTTCGGAGCCGTGATTAAGACATTACATGACTACATCTCGTCATCGGCTGCGGCGGGCTCAGAGGCTGCGAATGGCATCAGTCATCTTGAACTGGCAAATCTTATTACAACGGCATCATTCTGTTTCGGTACAGACCCCTTTATGATTGCAGCAAAAATTAGACGCGAAACAAGCTTTAAGCGAACAGGCATTAGTACGGGAGGGGCCGTCGGCTTTTCTCAAATGACTGGAGCCGGTATCAAAGAAGTTCAGCATCAAATGAGTGGAAACTCTAATATCTCTTTACCAGTTGCAAGAAATATATTTCAAAAAGGTATTGAGTGTTTTATTGGACCTAGTCAGTTTAATTATGCTGTCGGCGACCGAGTCAGTGTTCAAAAAATGATTCAAACCCACCCCTATGTTGACTTTATTTTTGGTCAAATTTTGACAAAGACTTATGTCAGCTATGCAAAGTCATCCATTGTAAGTACTCTTAACAAAGAGGCCTACCGTACCGGTTTTGCTCTTTATAATGGCGACTCAAGATTGGTGACTGGCGGGTGCATGAAAAAGCGAGTACAACTCAAATTTGAATACGCTTGCGACATTATGACATACTATAACAATATCAACTCAGCGTGGACTCAGTCGCAGTAATTAAAGACTTCAAAATCTGAAATGAAGTTACTATTCTTGTTATTTAATCAACGAGTAAAAATCGATATTAAACCCATACATGACTTCTTCTTTCGAAGGCGCCACGACTTTGACATAGCTTTCAATCAACTTCACCATATCTGAACGTAAACTTTCAGCGTCATCTTTTGAAAGTGTCGAGACAGTTGAGTAATGCAAATCAGTTTTAGATTCGTTTGCTAATGACTGAATAGCCGCAATTCTCCAATTGGTGTGATGGTGACGTATTAAAGGTGATTCATGGTTAAGATGAATTTTAGTTACACCCGATTTAAGCAGATTTTTTTCTTCAATAATAATTCCGGTCTGCTTTAAAAAAATTAAGACCTTACTGACGATGTCCTCAGATATACTTAAAGCAAACGAAATCGATTTAACATCGTTGTAATCTGGCAAACTCGCAATCACATGCACGGCGGTGTAGTGCCAACTGCTGTAATAAATGTACTGTTCAGAATCTGATAAAATCCGTGAATCGCCCACCCGAGATTTAATATTCAGTTGCTGCTCACGTAGCACCAACATTTCATTCTGAAAATAATCTTTCAAATCTCGTGTACCCGCACGGGCTAATTCAACCAATAATAAAAAATACTTTTTCTCAAGCGTATTCAAATTTAAAAACTGTGTAATTCTCATTGATTGCTCAAGGCTAAAGTGGGCATGGCCGTTTAACACATGTGAAATATAGCCGTTCTGACATTCGACAAATTGAGCTAATTTTGACCTAAAGCCACGCTCAATGCTGTGCCTTGAATCTTCAGTAAAGGTCAAAAACTTCTTATAGTCTGTGAAATCGAATATGTTTTTCATAGTACTTTCATATAGTTATACATATTTTACTTTTACTAAAATTTTAAGCAATAATTTTATTCAATTTGAGTATAAATAATGCCGCAGTGCACTTAATATGATCTCAACGGATCAAAATGAAACAGAAAGGAGACACTTATGGCCACCAACGAAAAGCTGAATGAACGACTCGAGCGCATCAGAAAAGAAAAAAAAATGACAGCGAAACAAGTCGCCCGAGCCATCGAAGTACCCGAAAGCACTTACCGCGAATGGGAATACGGCCGCGGTCTTAAACTACCCCCGTTGCAAAAACTTAGTCAGGTGTTCGCCATTTCTGTCACTGAGCTGGTCACCGGCGACAAACCCAACTACCAAAATTACCTCATTGAACTCGAAGAGATCGAAAGGAGGCTTATGAGCATCAGATTGAACCTGGCCTCGCTGATTTAAAACGGAAAACGGATTTATTGAACGAAAACGCCTACTTTGGCACGAATTACGAATAACACTTTAACAAATAGGAAGCATATGAGATCAAAATTAAACTTAAAAAATTTGACACAGGCTTTACTCACCACTTCTGTTGTATGCGCGATGAGCCTCTCAGCATTTGCACAAAATAAAGCAGGCACTAATAGCGGTGGCGGTGGAGACCCCACTGAAATTAAATTTAA
>JANPAD010000066.1:0-2343 GCA_031429735.1 Bdellovibrio sp.
CGACCGTTCCCTACGGAACTGAAGTCGAAGTGCGCCAAGCCATTCTGAGTTCAGCCAATGCGGATGACGGCGCATTTATGAACGCCTATTCGGCCGCGATTATTGCAGTTCGAAGCCGCTTGAAAGAGTTTCAAGCTCGGCTTGAAGCCACAAGACATGATGTCGTCACTGACGATGGGTCAAAAGTGGCGGTTTATCTGAATGATGACCAATGCAATACGCCTTACATGATTTCGACTTTTTTCGCTTCGGATCAATACAACACTCTGGTGAATTCGCGGCACATGGACCCTCGGTTAAAGCAGATTATGACTTGCAGACGAGATAGCCGCAAAATCGGTGCTTCACGCGTTCAAACCGGATTGATGGTGGCTTCGGTTGCGACAATCGGCATAACCGGAGGAGCCTCGGCTGCAGGGCTTACGATGGGCGCCGCCGCTAGAACTGCGATGGTGGTGTCTGATCTGGCGCTGTCTGGAGTTGGCTTGGTTGTGGGAATCCCGCAAATTTATGAAAACTGTTACAACAAGGGTTCGGCCGTTGTGCGTGGCGGAGAAAAATGCAGCCCCACTGATGGCTTGAACATGGCCATGACCCGCACTTCAAACGCGATGTGCGCGCTGAGTATTTTTTCAACCGCCTCGTCAGGAGCTTACATTGCGGCAGGTCCTGTTATGATGGCTATTAAAGCACGTCGGGCGGCTGTACCTGAAGAAGTAAGCACTCCGCCACCCACAGAGATTGAACCTGTGCCGGTCAACGAAAATGAAATTGTTGTTATAGGTCAACGTCGTCACAAAAAGCACTGAGTCCTCTTGTTTTTTATTGTGAAGTGCGATTTATCGCGTTTATATCTTATTCATGAAACCTCTCGATAATTCACCCGGCGACTCAAGTACGAAACGTAATAATTGGAACACGATCAAAAGTCTTGGCGAACACCTCTGGCCGAAAGATTACCCGAATTTAAAAGTTCGTGTCGTTTTAGCCCTGAGCTGTCTGTTGATTGCGAAAGTGGTCAATGTTTACGTTCCGTTTCTTTATAAAGCGGCGGTCGACGCCCTTTCAGTTAAGCCGATGGTCGCTTTGCCGCTTTCAATTATTTTAAGCTATGGCCTGGCGCGCGTGACCCAGCAAAGCTTCGGCGAGTTACGCGATTTTATTTTTGCGCGGGTTTCGCAGCATGCGCAGCGTACGGTGGCTTTGTCGACATTTAAGCATTTACATAATCTTTCATTAAAATTTCACTTAGATCGTCAGACGGGCGGCCTATCGCGAGTAATCGAGCGTGGAACGCGGGCCATGCAAACGGTTTTAAGTTTCATGTTGTTTAATATCATTCCAACATTAGTTGAAATTGTTTTAGTGACGGTCATTCTTTACCTTAAATTCGGTTTGAATTACGCAGCAATCGCGTTTACGACTTTAGCTCTTTACGTGTATTTTACTTTTGCTATTACGAACTGGCGTACCCAATTTAGAAAGTCGATGAATGAAAGTGATTCGGAAGCCAACACGAAGGCCATCGACTCCCTCTTGAATTATGAAACGGTTAAATACTTCGTCAATGAAGAGCATGAGTACACCCGCTACGACAAGTCGCTTGAGCGCTATCAAATTGAAGCGATTAAAAGCCAATCAAGCCTTTCAATTCTGAATGTCGGCCAGGGTTTTATTATCGGCATTTGTTTGGTGTCGATCATGAGCTTAGCCGCCAATGGTGTGTTTGAAGGAGTTCTAACTGTCGGTGACTTCGTCTTGGTGAATACGCTGTTGTTGCAGCTGTTTATTCCTCTGGGTTTTTTGGGTTTTGTTTATCGCGAGGTCAATCAGGGTCTAACTGATATGGAAAAAATGTTTGAACTGCTCGGGCAAAATGCTGAGGTTCAAGATTTGCCGACGGCTAAATTACTTGCGCCCCCTTCTTGGGATGTTGAGTTTGAACACGTGAACTTTCAGTATTCGAGCGAGCGCGCTATTTTAAAAGACGTCAGCTTTAAAATTCCGGCAGGTCATACGGTGGCCGTTGTGGGGCCGAGCGGTTCGGGTAAATCAACTTTGGCGCGTCTGCTGTTTCGTTTTTACGATGTGACCTCGGGCTCTGTTAAGATCGGCGGGCAAGATATCCGTGAAGTGACGCAAAAATCTCTGCGCCAAGCCATTGGCATTGTTCCGCAAGATACAGTTTTGTTTAACGACAGCATTGGTAACAACATTCAGTACGGACAACCCGAAGCCTCTGAGGCCGATGTGCAAGGCGCTGCAAAGCTTGCGAAGATTCATAGTTTTATTGATTCGTTGGCTAAAAAATACCAAACGCCCGTTGGAGAGCGCGGTTTAAAA